>CAZMDT010000319.1:0-4030 GCA_964564965.1 uncultured Planctomycetaceae bacterium
CCGACGTGATCCTGATCGACGGGGGCAAGGGGCAGCTCGCGGCCGCCCACGGCGTGTTCGAGGAGCTCGATGGCCACCCCCCGGTGCTGCTGGCGCTGGCGAAGCAGGAGGAGGTGCTGTTCGTCCACGGGCGGGAGGAACCGCTGCGGCTGGCACGGCGGGACCCGGGCCTGCGGGTCCTCCAGTCGGTGCGGGACGAGGCGCACCGCTTCGCGCAGCACTACCACCACATCCTTCGCCGCGAGGCGACGATAGGGCCACGGAAGAAGCAGAAGGCCCCCCGTCGCGCCCCCGGCCGAAGCGGCCGGTGAGGCGCCGCCCCGCCCTACCGCTGGTAGATCGGCAGCTGCCGGTAGACCACGCTCATGGCCAGGATGGTCATCGCCGTGGAATACGTCGAGCTGATCCGCCCGGTCCACGATCCGTCGCGCTGCTGCATGCCGAGCAACTGCGGGTACATCACGGCGGCCCACTTCTCCCAGTAGTCTCCGCCGAGCTGGAACATGCCCTGCGTGCCGTAGTAGGTGGCGTAGAAGAAGTGGCGGTCGTCGATGGCCTGCTTGCCCTTGCGCGCGCGGTCGCCGATGCTTGACAGCAGCCAGTCGCCGGCGTCCAGCGTGACCTTCTCCCCGTGCATGCCGCACAGTTCCAGGCACAGCAGCGCCGTGCCGGTCCGGCCGAGCCCGGGCGCCCGGGCGGCCCCGGGTTGGTTGCCCGCCTGGTAGCAGAACCCTCCGCTGGAGGACCGGCAGCGCATGAGGAAGGCCAGGCCGAGCTTGATGGCCTCCTCCGGCACGGGCGCGCCGTTGTTGCGGGCCGACCGCAGCGCCATGATCTGCCAGCCCGTGCAGGAGATGTCGGCGTCGTCGCTGCTCGACTGGTAGCGCCAGCCGCCGAGGTCCTTCTTCTCGCGCTTGCGGACCCGCTGCGATGAGAGGATGAGCTTCAGCGCCTTGCGGAGCGCCTCGTCCACCCGCTTCTGGCGCTCGGCGTCCACCATGCCCGACACCTCCGAGAGCATCAGCGTGGCGATGCCGTGGCTGTACATCGGGCCGCGGGCGCCCCGCCCGCCGAGGACAAGCCCGCTGTCCTGCTGCTGCGAGACGACGAAGTCGATGCCGCGGTTGATGACCTCCCCGTACGGCCCGACGCCGGGCGTGTAGCCCTTGGCGAGGAACGCCATGACGCAAAGCGAGGAGATGCCGGTGCTCCCTTCGTCGCTGCCGCGGAAGCTCCCGCCCTGGCCCGCGGGGCGCCCCTTCTGCCCCGGCCTCGCCACCGGCGGGTCGCCCGGCATCTGGTTTTTCGCCAGGTACGCCAGGGCCCGCTCGATCGCCTCGTCGACCGGCTTCTCGTACTTGGCGAGCTTCGGGGAGGCCATGTCGCCCATGGCCGTTGCCGTGACGGCCGCCACCAGCACCAACGCCAAAAGACGATCTCTCATCTCGGCCCCGCTCCTGGTCATCGCTGATAGATCGGCA
Organism: uncultured Planctomycetaceae bacterium; assembly: GCA_964564965.1. GTDB lineage: Bacteria > Planctomycetota > Phycisphaerae > SM23-33 > SM23-33 > CAZMDT01. Next base: position 1,482 of record CAZMDT010000319.1, read on the forward strand.
GTTGCCTGTACACCACGCTCATGGCCAGCACGGCCATCGCCGTGCCGTACGTCGGGCCGTGCTTGCTCAGCCACGAACCGTCCTGCCGCTGCGCCTTCAACAGCGTGGGGTACATCACCTCGGCCCACTGCTCCCAATGCTGCCCGCCGAGCTGGAACATGCCCTGCGAGGCGTAGTAGGTGGCATAGAAGAAGTGCCCGTCCTGGATGCCCCGGCCGCCGCCCTTCGTGGCGCCGATGGCGCGGAGGATGTAGTCGCCGGCGGCGCGCGGCGCCTTGTCGCCGTGTTGCCCGGTGAGTTCGAGGCACAGCAGAGCGGTGCCGGTCCGGCCGAGCCCCGGGCCGCCCCGGCCCGCCTGGTAGGTGTAGCCGCCCTGGCTCGTTCGGCACCTCAGGATGTACTCGATGCCCGACTCGATGGCCTCCTTGGGCACGGGCGCGCCGTTGTTCCGCGCCGACCGCAGCGCCATGAGCTGCCAGCCCGTGCAGGAGATGTCGGCATCCGAGCTGGTGGCCTGATACCGCCAGCCCCCGTTGTCGTTCGGGCTTTTCTTCTTCACGCGCTGGGCGCTCAGGATGAGCTTCAACGCCTTCGCCAGCGCTTCATCGATGCGCTCCTGCCGCTGGCGATCCACCATCCCCGACACCTCCGACAGCATCAGCGTGGAGATACCGTGGTTGTACATCGGGCCGTTCGTGCTGCGACCGCTGATGAGCAGCCCGCTCTTGTTCTGCTGTGAGATGACGTAGTCGATGCCGCGGTCGATCACCTCGCCGTAAGGGCCGACGCCGGGCGTGTAGCCCTTCGCCAGGAACGCCATGACGCACAGCGACGTGATGGCCGTCATGCCGTTGCTGGCGTTGTTGAACGGCGCCCCCTGCCGTCGGGCGCCCTCCCCCGCGCCGACTCGCGGCTGCTGCGACGCCAGGTACGCCAGGGCCCGCTCGATCGCCATGTCCACCGGCTTCTCGTACTTCGCCAGCTTCGAGGAGGCCATGTCGCCCGCGGCCGCACCCGTGGCGGCCAGGATCACCGCGGCGATTGTCACGGCACGTCTCATCGTCTCACCGTCCTTGCTGCTCCCCCGGCGGCTAACGCTGGTAGATCGGGAGCTGCCGGTAGGACACGGTCATGGCGAGCACGGTCATGGCGGTGGCGTAGCAGGTGCCGGCGCGGCTTTCATGCTGCCCGACGCCGGGCCAGGAGCCGTCCTTGGACTGGCTGGAGAGCATGAGCCGGTACATGTTGTCGGCCCAGCCCTCCCAGTACTCGCTGCCGACCTGGAACATTCCCTGGGAACAGTAGTACAGGCCGTAATAGAAGAACTGCCCGCTGATGCTCCGCGGCAGGTGCGCAAGGATCCATTTGCCGGCCTGGTAGGTCACCTTGTCGCCGTGCAGGCCGCACAGCTCCACGCAGAGCAGGCCCGTGCCGGTCCGCGCCAGCCCGTCGGGCCCGCCCGGCTGGTAGACGAACGCGCCGGTGGCCGAGTTGCGGACCTTCAGGAGGTACTTCAGCGCCTCGTCGATGGCCTGCTTCGGCACGAGCGCCCCGTTGTTCCGCGCCGACCGCAGCGCCATGAGCTGCCAGCCCGTGCAGGAGATGTCGCTGTCGCGGCTGTGCGGCTGGTAGCGCCACCCGCCGCTGTGCTTCGCGTCCTTCTTGATCCTCTGGGCGCTGAGGATCAGCTTCAGCGCCTTCCCCAGCGCCTTGTCCACCCGCTCCTGCCGCTTGGGCTCCACCATCCCGGATACTTCCGAAAGCATCAGCGTGGAGACCCCGTGGCTGTACATCGGGCCGTGAGACTGGCCCCGCTCCCCCACCAGCAGCCCGTTGCCGTTCTGCGCGGAGATCACGTAGTCGATGCCGCGGTCAATCACCTCGCCGTAAGGGCCGACGCCGGGCGTGTAGCCCTTGGCGAGGAACGCCATCACCGACAGGCTCGCCACGGCCGTGTTGCCCGGCATCCCCGACGGGAACGACCCGTCCTTCACCTGGTGCTTCGCCAGGTACGCCAGGGCGCGGTCGATGGCCTCATCGACCTTCGCGTCGTGCCGGGCCAGCCCGGAGGAAGCCTGGTCGGCCCGCGCGGGCGTGGCGGCGAAGACGACCAGCGCACACGCCGCCGCCGCCGCAAGCCACCGTGTCGGTCTGCTGCCTGTCACGCTGTTGCGCACCTCCGGGGCGCGTCCGGCCCCGCCGGCCCGGCTGTCAGTCGCTCTTCGGGGCCGCCTTGTCGCGGCGCTGCTTGGCAAGGATCTCGAAGTACCGCTGGATCATGTCCTGGTACTCCTTCGGCCCGAGCTTGACCTGGCTCTGGAGGACCTCGTCCCGCAGCTTGCCGTGGAACCGAGCCCACAGGTCGTCGGGCGAAGCCTTCTTGAGCGTCAACGCCACGCCGCGCCGGTCGATCGGCCGTCGGCCGGTGCCCCGCCCGGTCGCGGCGCCACCGGTCATGCTGCTGCTGCCGGCGCTGTCGCTCATCGACGAGGGGTTCAGGCCCATGTCGCCGGCGGCGGCCTGCGCCGCGGCGGCAAGGTCAGCCAGCA
>CAZMDT010000320.1:0-4012 GCA_964564965.1 uncultured Planctomycetaceae bacterium
CCGATGATGTGCACCTTGCCGAGGCTTGCCGTTCGGTATCCGGCGGAGCGGAACACCGACCCGAGCGTGGGCAGGTCCCGCAGCGGCCCGCCGCGCGACTCGTCGAACCCCCGGGCGACGTGCGGGTAGGTGCCGGTCATGATGGAGGCCCGCGAGGCGGTGCACACCGGCGAGGAGCAGTAGGCGCGGTCGAAGCGGAGGCCCTTCGCAGCCAGCGCGTCGATGGCCGGCGTCTTGACGATGGCGTCGCCGTAGCACCCCGTGACGTCCTTCTTGTGCTGGTCGGAAATGATGAACAGCACGTTGCAGTCCTGCGCCACGGCTCCCATGCGCGTCTCCTTGAGTACTGTCACGATTCCGCCGGCCGCCCGGGCCCGTCATACGCCCGGACGGACCTTCGTTGGTGCATTGCAGCCGAAGGCTTCCTTCCTTCGCTCGAACGATCTTCCAGCCTCATCTCGTGTCCAGGTGAACGTCTCGACAGTCGCCCGTCAGCGCCATCAGCGATTCGGCCGCCTCGTCCATGCCCGGCATCCGGATCACGGCGTCGCAGACGTTCGACAGCCGGATGGCCTCCCGGCCGTCCGGGCGCTCGAGGCGGATATCGTCAAATCGCAGGCGGGCCGCGTCGTCGCAGACGATCGCCGGGCGGGCATCGGGCTCGCGCCGGCGAATCGACACGTTCCGCAGCGTGAGGTCCTCGACGTGGCGGCAGTAGAGCCCATGCGCCGGCAGCCGGCCGAACATGGGACTGCCCGGATACCAGTCCTCCTTCTCGGGCGGCTCGTTCCGTGCCAGTTCCGCCCCGCCCCCGCCGGTGACTTCGAGGCGCGCCTCACTGACCGAGACGCCGCGAATTCGGTGCCCGGGAATGCCCGTGATGGTCGAGGTGGTCGACCCGCCGCGGGCTACCACGTTGCTGATGACGATGTCTTCCATCACGCCCGGCTCGCGCCTGTCGGGTACGTCGATCAGCTCCTTCGGACAGCCGTGGTTCGACAGCCGCAGGAACACCGGCGCGCGGGCGTCCTCCATGACGATGTTGCTGACCGCGACGCCGCGCACGATGCCGCGCCACCCGCTCTCGATGCAGATCCCCGCCAGCGAGGCGAGCGCGTTGCCGTGGTGCTCGGGATGGATCGTGCCGCGTGCCGTCCCGGCCAGCGCCTCCTCCGGCCGCCCGGGCCGGATCACGCAGTTCGACATCGTGATGTTCTCGTACAGGCCGCGCGCGCCGTAGATCTTCAGCGCGTTGCAGGGCGTGACAATGAGGCAGTTGGTGACCGCGATGTTCCGGCACGCCCGGCCGTGGCTCTGCGGGCTGTAGTTGGCGATGCAGACAGCGTCGTCGCCGGTGTAGAACTCGCAGTCGGAAATCGTGACGTCTTCGCAGGCCTGCACATCCACGCCGTCGGTGTTGGGGCCGTGCAGAGGCGCCCGGAACCGCACGCCGTGGACGCGCAGTTGCGTGCAGCCGAGGCAGTCAAGCGTCCATTCCTCGCTGTTGCGCAAGGTGACGTTGCGGACCTGCACGTTCGAGCAGCCCCGGAACAGCACCGACCGCAGCGTGAAGCGCTGGCCGTCCGGCGTGGTGGGATGCGTGTAGTCGAACGGCGGGACCCACCCGAACAGGCGCTTGTTCTCCTGGTGCGGATGCCGCACCCACCACTTGGGGCCCTGGGCGTCGATCACGCCGTCGCCGTCGATGACCACCTCGTGCAGGCCGCAGCCCGTGATGAAGCCCCTCGCCTTCGTGGCGGCGAGGCAGTCCTCTGAGGGACAGTTGTAGGCTCGGGTATCGACAATGGCCTGAAGCACGCCCCCCGCCTCGATGTGCAGACGGATGCGGCTTCTCAGATGCACGTGCCCCGACGCAAAGACGCCCGGCGGAACCAGCACGCAGCCGCCGCCGTCGGCGGCGCAGGCGTCGATCGCCCGCTGGATCGCCTGCGTGTTGTCCGTCCGCCCGTCGGGCACGGCCCCGTGGCGGCGAATGTCGTGAGCCTGCGGTGTCACGGACATGCCGGTGCTCTCCTTACCTGGCGCCGGGCCGCAACGCGCCCGCGCCCGGCGCGCCCTGCAGGCTGTGGAACAGTTCAGCTTGTGCGATGCCGGGCCGGCCGGTCTTGCCGACCCGGGCCATGGCGCGCGGATCAGCGTGGACTGTGAAGCTTCCGCGGCAGGGCTCTGGCCGTCCGTCCACTTCCAGGGATCCGCCGTCAAGCCCGTCCACGGCCTGCTCCGCCGGATGCCTCGCCACAGGCGGCATTGTTGCATAGTGCCGCTCGTGACACAAGGCCCGCAACGGAAGGTGTTTCGACGGTGTTCGAAACTCCGTGCGCCTGTGTCGGGGCAGGAAGCCGCTTTTCGACAGCCGATTATGTCTTTACTCGCAGTCCCTTCGGTGCTACGTTTCCGCAGCGGTTTCGCGGTTTTTCGAAATACCGGGCGCCCTTGTGCCGCCCCGGCCTCGATTCGCGGAATGGACGGCAGTGGAACTGGCGACCCACATCTTGGCCGCATCAGTGGCCTTCGCCGAGCAGCCCTTTGTCGTGCCGCTCCAGATCAGCTCCGGCACCATCACCGAGATCACGCAGGCCACCGCCTCGGTAACCGTAAGGGCCGGCGAACGCGAGGCCACCGGAGAAGGCACTGTCTACCTGAGCGACCTGTGGGCCTGGCCCGACCCGGCCCTCACGCACGGGCAGCGGGACGGGGTACTGCGCGACACTTGCACGGCGATTGCCCGCCGCCTGTGGGAGCTCTGCGGCGGCGAGCCGGCGCATCCCCTTGAGCTGGGGCTGCGCCTGCACGAATCGGTCTGCGGCGCGCCGCCGGGCCCGCCAGGCCCGCCGCCCCTCGCCCGGTCCATGTGCGCCAGCCCCTTCGACGCCGCGATGCACGACGCTGTGGGGCTTGCCGGCGGGCGTTCCGCGTTCTCCTTCTACGGCCGGCGCTGCCGGATGCCCTCGGCCGACGGCGTGCTCGACGGGGACGCCTGCAGCGCCATCGCCGCCATGCTGCGCGACGAGCCCCTGCGGCGCCTCCCGGCGTGGCTGCTCGTGAGCAACGGCGACGACCTGGACCGGATCGTACGGCCCTGGGTGGTGGGCCGGGGCTACCGGTGCTTCAAGCTCAAGATTCTCGGGGCCGATGCCCGCGAGGATGCGGAGCGGACAGCCGAAGTCTACCGTACGGCGAGGGCGTGGGGGGTCGCGGCGCCGCGCCTCACCGTGGACAGCAACGAAGGCCACGCGAACGCGGCGGCCGTGCAGGAGTACCTGGAGGCGCTGCGCGAGATCGACGCCGACGCGCTGAAGGCGCTGGAGTACCTGGAGCAGCCGACCTCTCGCGACATTTTGGCCGACCGCCAGGACTGGCGCCCGGTGACGCGGCTCAAGCGGGTGCTGCTGGACGAGGGGCTGTGGAGTCTTTCGCTGCTGCCTGAGGTCGAAGCCCAGGGATGGAGCGGGCTGGCGCTCAAGACGTGCAAGGGGCACAGCTTCGCGCTGGTCGCCGCCGCGTGGGCGCACGGGCGAGGCATGCCGCTGAGCCTGCAGGACCTCACCAACCCCGGGCTGGCGCTGGTTCACGCGGCCCTGTTCGCGGCCCACGTGCCGACGATCAACGGCGCGGAGTTGAACTCGCCGCAGTACACGCCGGCCGCCAACGCCCCGTGGTCTGCCAGGCTGCCCGCGCTGTTCGCCCCCACGGACGGGTGGCATCGCCTTCCGGCGGGCGCGCCGGCGGGCCTCGGCTCGCAGTGGCTCAACGACCCGCCCCGCGCCGCTCGGGGCCAGGGGCGCAGCGGAGGGTCCGCATGAGCAGCCGGGCGGCACAACACGACCCGGCGGCCGATGAACTCGAGCAGATCGCCTCCACCGAAGACCTCGACCTCGCCCTCAGCCGGCCCCGTCCGTGGGCAGCCGACGCCCTCGCCCGATGCCCGGGTGACGTCATGGTGCTCGGCGCCGGCGGCAAGATGGGGCCGACGCTGGCGCGGATGGCGCGG
>CAZMDT010000321.1:0-3982 GCA_964564965.1 uncultured Planctomycetaceae bacterium
GGTACTACCTCGACGCGCGGGACTATCTGAAGAACATCCCCCGCGGCATGACGCCGTTCACGCCGGCCATGGTGGCGATCCTCCAGGTCCGCCGGCGGCTGGCGGAGATCGGGCGGATCGGCATCGACGGGCACGTGCAGCGCCACCGAGACTTGGCGGAGCGGTTCCGCGGGCGCATGCTCGCCGACAGCGGCTACGGGCTCTTCCCCCGGCGCCCCAGCAACGCCCTGACGGCGCTGACGCTGCCGGAGGGGGTCCGCATGAGCGACCTGGTGGCCCACATGCGCGACCGGCACGACTGGTGGTTCGCCCCGAACCCCACGAAGGTCGAGCGGTACATCCGCGTGCCGCACATGGGCAACCTCAGCGCTGATCTGACCTTGCAGATAGCCGATAAGATCAAAGAGGCCGTCGAGGACCTCAGGAAAGGAGCCGCCCCATGAAGGCCATCATCATGGTCGCCGGCGTCGGCAGCCGACTGATGAAGAAGGTCAGGCACCTGCCGAAGTGCCTCCTCGTCTTCGGCGGGGAGACGATCCTCTCGCGCAGCGTGCGGATGCTGAAGGCCCACGGCGTGGACGAGGTGATCGTGGCGGCGGGGTATCGCGGCGGGCTCATCCGCGAGGAGATCGCCGAGGAGGCGACCGTCGTGTTCAACCCGTTCTTCCGCGTGACCAACAGCATCGCCTCGCTGTGGTTCGCACACCGGCACCGCGACCTGCACGACGACCTGATCGTGCTGAACGGGGACGTGGTGTACGAGGAGGGCGTGGTCCGGGCGGCCGTCGGGGCGCTGTCCCATCCGAGCGTGCTGATCGACACGGACCGCATCGAGATGGCGGACTACCGCCTGAAGCTCGAGGACGGGTGCGTGGTCGACCAGGGCAAGGAGCTGCCCGACGAGCAGACCACCGGCGAGTACGTCGGCATGGCGGCGCTGCCGAAAGACTTCGTCCCCATCTACCTCTCGCGCGTGACGGACCTCGTGGAGAACCGCGAGAAGTACGGGCTCTGGTGGGAAGAGCCCCTGTTCGAAATTCGCGACGAGTTCAAAATGAAGATCCGGGCCGTCGACGTCGCCGGCAACTTCTGGGCCGAGGCCGACTACGTCGAGGACGTCGAACGCATCGAGGCCTGGTTCAAGGCGGGCAACACCTAGCCCGCGCCCGCACCCGAGGGCCGCACGATGCACAACATCATCTGGATCATCGTCGATTCCGTGCGGAACTACACGTGTCCCGCCGAACGCATGGACGAGCGGGGCCGCCTCGCCGTCATGGACGAACTGGCGGATAAGTGGGTGGACTTCCGCACGGTGGTCACCTCGGCGCCGAGCACGTTGATGTCGATGGGAACGATGTTCTCGGGCTGGCCGTCGTACTACGTCGGCAGCGCCTTCGAGGACCTGCGGATGTCCGCCACGGGCATCCGGTTCGTCGGGCCGATCCTCGCCCGCCACGGGTACAGGTCGTTCTGCGTCACGCACTATCGCCTCGGACGCGAGTGCTGGGCGCCGATCTTCGACCCCGTGCCGCGCCGGCTCTGGCCCCGCGGCCTCAAGCACCGCCGCGAGTGGAACAACGCTCAGACCAACCGGGTGGTGTTCAACCTGCTCAATGCCGAAGCCCACCGGCCGCTGTTCCTGTTCGTCCACCTCGAGTGCCGTTGGGACCCCCAGATCGACCAGAGGGTCCGCGACCTGCTCGGGGTCCTCGAGGTCGAGGGGCTGATGGATGACAGTGTCGTCTACCTGACGAGCGACCACGGCTATCCCGACCCCGGGCGGCAGAAGGAGGTCGCCCGCCGGCGGCGCGAGCTGGGCATGGCGGCCGGGGAGATCGCCCACGACCTGGTCATGACCGACGACAACGTGCTGATCCCCCTGTTGGTGAGCTGCCCGGGCATGGCGCCGCGGCGGATCGAGCAGCAGATCTGCACGCTGGACTACCTGCCGACGGCGCTGGAACTGGCGGGGGTGCCGGAGCGGCTGGCGGCGCCCGGGGTAAGCGTGGCGCCGCTGATGAACGGCGACGCCATGCCGGCGCTCGAGCAGCGCCGCGTGCGCATCGACGGGCGGTTCCTCGCGCAGAAGGGGCGCGTCACCGCGCTGCGCAGCCGGACGCACAAGTACGTGATCTACCCCGACGAGAACTCCGGCGGGTGCGAGGAGTTCTACGATCTCCGCGCCGATCCGCTGGAGGTCCGCAACCTCGCCCGCGCGGGCGCCAACGGGCAGGGGCCGGAGCTGGACGCCTTCCGCCGCGCGTATCGCCACGAGCAGGACAAGGCCCACGCCTTCCTCGTCGAGGCGCTCGGGGAGAAGTACCGCCAGCAGTACGCCGGCCTCGCCGCCGGCGGCGCGCCGCCCCGGCGCGTGCTCTACGTCCGCGCCGGGCAGCCGCTGTTCGACGAGCTGATGGAGCGCCTGCTGCGACGGGTGTTTCCCGATGCGGTCGTGCGGTCGTCGGCGCCGGCGGACCTGGGCGACCCCGAGGCCGACGACGCCGACCTCGTCAGCGCCGCCATCGCCACGCGCCTGGGCAACCGGGCGCTGCTGCGGTGGCTGTCGCGGTGCCGCGCCCGCCGCAAGCTCCTCGTCGACGTGAACGTGAACGTGGTGAGGTTCTCGCGCCTGTACTTCCTCAGTCTCTTCCGGCGCTTCTGGCTGAAGCGCTCCTGGTACGTCCGGGAGCCGATGTACTTCCTCTGCGACGTCTGGGCAAAGCTGCGCGGCGCCTGAGGCGCCGCCGCCCGCCCGGGAGGGCGACATGGGCCTGTTGGCCGCCACACGCCACGCGCTGTCCGCCGCCGCCGCGCACCTGCGCGAGGGCGGCCCGGCGGCCATCGCCTGGCGGGTCGGCAAGGCCCTGCTCACGCGCGAGCACTACGTGCTGCTCCGGCGGCGCGTCTCCCCGGCGGGCGAGCGGCGCACCACGCTGCCCGTCCGTGGCGGCGAGATCCGCTTCGAGGTCATCGAGGGCGACCGGGCGGACGCCGTGCCCCGCGAGGGCGACCCGGACCGCGTCAGCATGGAATGGCCGGAGGCCCGCGACTTCCTCGAGCAGCGGCTGGCGAAGGGCGAGGCGCTGATCCTCGGCCGCCTCGACGGGCGGATCGTCTGGAAGTCCTGGGCCTGCCGCGAGGACTGGCGCCTCAAGCAGTGCCGGCGCGCCGGCGGAATCTTCGAGATGTGCCACTGCAGCCTGCGCTGCCTGGGGGCGTACCGGCGGCGCGGCGTCGCGAGCGCGGCCCTGCGGTTCCTGGAGGGCTGGGCGCGCGACCGCGGGTATCGTGACATCTGGGTGTTCGTGCGGCGGGAACGCCTCTCGTCGCTGCGGCTCCACGAGAGCCTGGGATACGAGAGGTTCGGGTCCATAGAGTTCTGCGAGGTGCTTGGGCTCAGGCGCGTCAGGTTTCAGCGCCCGGGCGGGGCGCTGCGGAGCTTCGCGGCGGCGATGGGCGCGTGAGGCCGCGGCACCGGCCACCGGACGAACGAGGAGCGAGCATGGGTGACGCCATCGACTGGGAAGCATACTACCGCAAAGAAGCCGAGATCTCCGAGTTTCACGCGGAGGCCGACCCCAATGAGCGGCTTAGGGTCCGCGCCGCGCTGTCGGTGTTCCCCCCGGAGCCCGTCGCCTCGCTGCTGGACATCGGCTGTGCCGAGGGCTACTTCTGTCACTGGATCAGGCAGCAGCGCGGCATCGAGCGCGTCGCCGGGCTGGACATCTCCGAGGCCCGCCTGGCGCGCGCCCGCGAGCGCTATCCGGAGATCAGCTTCACGGCCGGGAAGATCGCCGAACTGCCGTTCGACGACGGCGCGTTCGACATGGCCACGTGCATCGAGGTGATCGAGCACCTGGCGGACCCGCTGGCGGCGCTGAAGGAGATCGCCCGGGTGGCGCGGAAGTGGGTGGTGTTCAGCGTGCCGGACCGCGAGCGGTTGAAGCAGCATCTCTGCCCCCATTGCCTGAAGACCTCC
>CAZMDT010000322.1:0-3968 GCA_964564965.1 uncultured Planctomycetaceae bacterium
GCCGTCCTTGACGATCCGCACGCGGAACCACCGGTCGGTTGCCATGATGGGGTCCTCGCCGTGCCCCACGAGCAGCAGGCCGGGGTTCCGCCGCCAGTTGGACGTGCCCGTGTGGGTGCCGTCCTCCCGGAACCGGCTGATCGACACGTGGTAGGATTGCAGGCCCCATCGGGCGTTGATGTAGTTGGCGAAGACCCCCGTCCTCGGCTCGAGCTTGTCGGCGTCCTCGATCAGGTCCTCGCCCCTGAGGCCCCGGATCGCCAGGAAGTTGATCAGCAGCCCGTGCTGCCGACGGATGCAGAGGTCGTACTCCACGGCGATCTGGTCGGGCAGGTCGGGGCGAAAGAAGGCCAGGCACCCCTCTCGCCCGCGCTTCGGGATCACCTGCCCGCCCTGGCAGATCAGCCGCATGCCACCGCCGGGTGCCGGTGCCATCGAGCCGATGCCCTCGTGAAACCAGCGGTCCGTGCCGCCGGAGAAGTCGTCCGCGTGGAGCTGCTCGCCGTTGGCGTACGGCACGGTCATGGCGTGCTCCCGAGGGGCATCCCCTCGGCTGCCGCCGAGAAGCTGTCCCCTGTCTGCCGACACCATTCCGACAGCATCCGGCGATGCTCACCCAGGATGCCGGCGCAGGCCGGCTCGTCGACAAGGTTGTGCATCTCGCCCGGGTCTGAGGCAAGATCGAAAACCTGCTCCCGGTGGCGGCCGACGTCGTAGGCGATGTACTTGTGGCGGGCCGTTCGCACCAGCCTCGCCCTGATCGGCAGCGGCACCCCCGCCTTGCTGTACTGGTTCTCGCAGACGACGTAATCTCGCCAGCGGACGTTGGGCCGGCCTTCGACGAGCGGGCGGAGGCTCAGCCCCGGACAGCGCCGGGGAGGGGCCACGCCGGCGTAATCGCAGAAGGTCGGCAGGAGATCCACCCCGGCCGCCACGAGATGTTCGCCGTCGACGCGTCCCGCGAAGCCGGCCGCCGGCGCCGGGCGCACGATCATCGGCACGCGAGAGGCGCTGTCGTACATGATCTGCTTCTGGCTGAGCCGGTGCTCCCCGAGCGCTTCGCCGTGGTCGCTGGAGAACACGATCACCGTCTGCTCGTTGAGCCCCTCGGCGGTCAAGGCCTCCAGCAGGCGCCCGATCTCGGCATCGACCTTCTCCGTCAGGCGGAAGTACGCCCAGCGGAACTGCCGCCACTTGCCCTCATCCCACGCGAGGGTGGCCTGCTTGCGCCCGCCGCGGGCGTGGACATCCCGCAGGTAGGATGGTTCCCGGTCAGCCGGGCCGAAGTTCGCCGGCAGGGCGGGGCAGGCCTCCGGGCTCGGCGCTGGGGCGATCGGCCCGTTCGGCAGAGGGTCGTCGGTTATCCACAGGCAGATGTCATGGGGGTTGATGAAGCTCGCGGCCAGCAGGAACGGCCGGCGGTCCCGGGCGCGCTGCCGGAGGAACTCGCCCGCCAGCTCGGGGATCCGGGCGTCCTTGGCGCGATGGACCGTCTCGTAGCCGTGGTGGTCGAGGCGCGCGGGGGCGAAGGGCAGATGCCACTTGCCGACGTATCCGGTGGCGTATCCGGCCTGCCGCATGATCTGCCCGAGAAGCGGCAGCGGGCCGTCATCGGTGAGGGTCGGGGCGGTCGGGTCGATGGTCCCCCGGAGGTTCGCCGTCACGCCGGTTTGGTGCGGCCAGAGCCCCGTCTGCATCGCCGTGCGCGAGGGCACGCAGATCGGCTGGGCGCAATAGGCCTCCCCGAAGCGCACGCCCTCGGCCGCCAGCCGATCCATGTAGGGCGTGCGGAGGTCGGCGTTGCCCGCGCAGCTCATCGCCGTCGCCGACTGCTGGTCGGTGAAGATGTACAGGATGTTCGGTCGGACGCGGGTCATGGGTTCAGCGTGGCACGGGCTGACGACGGGGACGGCGCCGAGGCCGGGCGGCGCGGCCGGCGCCGGCCCGGCCAGGTTACCGGGCCGAGGGCTTGCCCGCAGCCGGGCGCGCCGGCCCGTCGGCCACGGGCTGCACGCCGCGCGTCGCCTCGACCACGTGGTAGTAGCTGCCGCCGCGGGCCACGTCGATGGTCAGCTTGCCGAACCCCGGCAGGTCCACCTCGACGTCCGATCGCGCCTCGACCGGCGCATGGGCGTAGAGGAGCCATTCGCGGCGCGGCGGCTCACCGATGACCCGCGCCAGCGCGAACACCGGCAGCTCGGCCTCCAGCGACCACGGGCGCTTCGGGTCGAGGCTGGTGTCCAGCAGGAACCAGCGGTCGACGTCGGCCCACCGCTTGGGGATGTCCGTCTGGAAGGGGTGTTTGTGCTTGCGGTTGGCCACCAGCGTGCCGCGGCGCCAGAACCGCCGGAGCGTGCCGTCCTGCCAGATGCGGTCGATGCCGGCGACGACGGCCTCGAACTCGAGGCGGAAGTCCTCGCGAGGCAGCCCGTGGCCGCGATACTCGCGGACGACCCGCGGGCGGAGCAGCCAGGCCCCGAACAGCGTGAAGCCCGCGTAGCGCTGGGGCGTCCACGTCTGGCCGGCCTTGAGGTAGCTGGCCATTTTCGACCTGCCCTTCTCGTCGGGCTTGGCGAAGTTGCCGTCCCACACGGAGATCTCGAACCAGTAGTCCGGGCGGTCGCGGTAGACCTCCTTCAGCATGAACACCCAGTTCATCGACTCCACCTGCGGCGACCAGACGCGGTAGTCGGTCGAGGCGTCCCAGTTGTGCGTGTAGTAGCTCGGGCTGCTGCCGTCCCAGACCAGGTGCGACTGAACCATTCGCTGGTCGGTATGCGCGGAGTAGAGAGTCCAACCGTCCCACCGGCCGAAGTGCGACGGCCCAAACGCGCCGTACGCCACGAACTTCGCCGCCTTGCGCCAGCCGTCGTTGACCAGGCCCTCGCGCATGCCCGTCAACAGCGCCCGGTAACGGGGGATGTACCCCTCGGCGAGGGCCTCGCGGAGCGTCGCCTTCGTGGCGTCCGCGCCGTAGCGGTCGACGAACCGCTTGCTCAGCGACGCCACGTCGAGCTTGGTCTTCAGCCGCCTGGCCTCGTTGTTGGACAGGAAGATGACCAGCGGCGGGTCCGGATAGAGCTTCTGGAGCGACTGGAGGCCTTCGGAGCTGCTGAAGTACCGCCCCACCTCACGCCAGGGCTCGATGGCGCCCCACGCGGAGATGTACTTGCCGGCCGTGCCGTCCGGCTGGACGGTCAGGGCGGTCTTGTCGGGCGGGGCGTTGCGCCATTTGCCCGGGGCGTCCGCGGGGTGGTCCTTGCTGAGCAGCAGTTGCTCCCACTGCCCGGCCCGCAGGCTGAAGGGCGCGCCCCAGGCGGCGAGCTTCCTCAGCAGGGCCTGCCCCCGCTCGTCGGGCGGCTTCTGCCCGGGCTCGGGCATCGGCAGGTTCGGCAGCACGTGGTGCCCCGCCTCCAGCAGCGAGACCTGGTAGTCGCTGGAGAAGTTCCTCCCGCCGTAGCTCCGCGCCCAGTGCCCCACCACCGGCAGCGGCCAGCCCCCGGGGTCGGTGTTCCGCTTCAGCAGCTCCCGGGTGACCTCGGCGACGACCGCCGGGGCGGCCGGGCGAGTCTGAGGGCTCGGTTGGTCCTGTCCGGCCGGCGGCGGCGCCTCAGCGGCTGCCGGCCCCGTCCCCAGGCCGCCGGCAACGAGCGCCGCCAGCGGCAACACCCATGTCCGCGTCTTGATTTCGGTGTCTCCTTGCCCTGCGGCTTCCGTCACCGCGTGCGAAGCCGACGCCGCGCCGCGGCGGCCAATCGCTGGGATCGACGATCGCGCGGTCGGGGAACTTGTCGATTTCCAGCCACCAGAAGAAGTTATCCCAGGAGCGCATGGTCGAGACCTCGAACTCACTGGGGATAAAGTTGCGCGGCGTGCGGCGTCCCATCCAGTCGAAGATGTTCTGGATGTCCTCGTAGAAGTCTTCGTGGCCCCGGCCCTGGTACTCGACGACCGTAATGTCGAAGCGG
>CAZMDT010000323.1:0-3953 GCA_964564965.1 uncultured Planctomycetaceae bacterium
AACCTGTTGCCCTTCGACATCCTGCCCGCACAACCGGTCGGCGTGGTGCCCGTGCAGGCCGAGACCACCTGCTGCATCGCGGCCAGCTACGAGGCCAAGGCCTGCGGCGTGCGGACAGGCACATCCGTCCGCGATGCGAAGCGGCTGTGTCCGGACATCCGACTGGTTCAGGCGCGACTCGAAGCGGTCGGGCAGGGCGGCGGCGTAGATGTGCCCCTCGACCTTCTCCCACGGGCCGGCGACGACGTCGGCGCCGCTGACGACGACCGTTTCGCTCTCGTACGGCCTCAAGACGACCGGATGCGCCGCCGAAGCCGCCAGCCTCGCGGCCACGCTCTCGCGGTACACCCCCCCGCGGATGACGATGGTGTCGCCGGCCAGCGCCATGCTCGCCGCCTTCTGGATCGTCCGCAGCGGCGTCTTGATGTTCGTCGGATCGGCCGAGGCATCGTCGCCGCCGGTCGCCACGTAGATCGTCCGCCCGCCGACGGCCAGCGGCACCATCTTGGGTGCGTCGCCCGGCCGGTACGTCTCGGCCCCCTGCCCGGCCGTGGTGGTGGGCTTCCAGCCGCAGGCGCCGGCCGTCTCAGCCTGACCCGGCTTCCTCGCCGTGACGGGCTTCTTTGCGGCTTGCGGGATCGCCGCCCCCGGCAGGACGTCGCCGGCCGTGGCGCCGATGCGGATCTCATCGATGGTGACGGCGTAGGCGCCGGGATCGCCCCCGACGTACCCTCCGATCTTCAGTCCGTCCTTCGCGGTCAGGGCCATGAGCGCTCCGCGGAAGGTCTGCTTGTCGAACGCGTGCTTGTTGAGCACGTCCTCGCCGGTTGCCGTGAGGACCGCGTTGACGGCCTCCGCGCTGTCCAGTATCCACAGCGTGCCGCGTCCCTCCTCGGTGCCGATGTCCGTCCAGCGGGCCACCACGAGCACGGTCCTGCCGCGCTTGTTGGACTGCTTCGTGGTCTGGAAAGACGATTGCCCGCCGCCGATCGCGAACCGATTCTCGTCGTTGATGGACAGCACCTTCGAGTGCCACTTCAGGTTCGAGTCGTCCTTGTGGGCGTAGGTCCCGAGGCCAACCTCTGCGCTGTGGCCCTTGCCGCCGTTGTCCTCGGTCCACTTCGCCAGGTAGCTCATCCACACTTCGCCCTTGGCTGGAGCGTTCTTGAGCGGACGGAAGGCGTAGCGTTGCCCGTTGATCGCCCCGGACCTCCGGAAGCTCGCCGCCTTGCCCGAGGTGGGCAAATCGCCCAACGAGAGCCCCTCCACCACCTTGCCTGTGAGGCCCTCGTCGGGCAGCTTCCACGTTCCCGCGAAGCCGCGCCCGCCGCTTTGTCCGGACAGGTCATCGCCCACGTCATACTTGCCAGCGAATGCCTCATAAACCGGGGCCGACGGCTCGTCGGCCTTCGCCGCCGGCGCTGCGGGCGCGGGCTCCGGCGCCTGCTGAGGCGCGGCGGCCGGGGGGGCGAGGGCCGGTCCGGCGGCTTCGGTCGGCGCCGCCGGTTCCGGCGAGGAGGACGCCCTCTCCGGCGCGCGGGCGCCGCCACAGCCGGGCAGGGCCAGCACCGCGGCCATCGCGGCGGCGAGAACCGGCCATCCGCGGAACGTTCCGGCGGGTGATGATCGCATGGTCGTCTCCTTGTGCTTCCGAGGCCTGCGACGTCGGCCGCGCCGCCTCGGGCGGCCGTCCGAAAGTCTAATCATCGGTGGCGAGCGTCCACATGCCGCGAGGATCGTTGCCCGAGCCTCCCGCCCCGATCGTGTCGTACGGGTTCATATAAGCCACGTAGCCGGCGATGAAGAGGTAGAAGAACCGCTCCTCCTCGTGGATCCACTTGGTGGTGGCGGTGTCCTCGCCCCAGCCGTTCTTGCCGTAGACCTGGGAACAGTAAGCCAGCTCATCGACTCCGGTGAGGCGCGGCTCGTACAGGCTGGCGACGAAGCCCGACTTGCTGGACCACTCGGCGAGCAGGATGGTTTCGGCCGGCGCCCCTACGTCGCCGACCTTGCGATACGGCGGGAAGAGGTGCCAACTGTATGTGCCGACCATCGCGTTGGCCGGGCTCTCCATGTGCATGTCCATCGCCGGCATGGCATAGGAGCGCGGAGCGTCATTGGGGGAAGGCCGGGCACGCTTGTCGCTGGGGCAGACCACCAGCCCCGGCGGGTCCTCGTCCAGGTGCAGCCACCCGCGCCCCAGCGTGGCCACGCTATCGTTGCCATCCATGTAGTGGTGGATCAGCAGGGCGCTGTCCCAGGTGATGACGTGGGTTCCCTTGCCGCCGGCCTGGGGCAGGTGGTCGCTCTGGTCGGCGGTGTAGAGGGTGATGGCGGCCCCGAGGTTCCTGAGGTTGCCGGCGCAGATCGCCCGCCGGGCGAGCTCCTTGGCCTGGTTGAGGCTCGGCGTCAGGATGGTGATCAGCAGCGCGATGATGGCAATCACCACCAGCAGTTCGATCAACGTAAAGGCGCTTCGGCTTCCCATCCTGCTATTCACCCGTTTCTCAAATCTTACCAGCGGGCCTCACCGGGGGCGGGCAGGCCGCCACGCCACGCATATCCCCGCAAAGACCGCACAAGGAGCAATCCCTGCCGTCACTCGCGGCTGTCGCGCCACATGTCCACCACGATCCGTTCGGACTTGACCCACTCGGCGTGCCCGTCGCAGAAGGCGCAGTCCGTTCCGTCCAGGTGCCGCTCCCGGGCGACGCGCCGGCCGAGGAACTCCGTCTGGTCGTCGGAGGCCGGCAGGTGCGAGGCGCTGAAGACGTCGAGGCGCCCGATTTCCGGGCTGTCGGGGGCCGTGATGACCGGTCGCCACGACCCGTCCTCGTTGTCGGCGATGTAGATGGTTTCCGCCGGCCGGTCGAAGACGTCCAGCTTCGTCGGATGCCACACCTCGTGTCCCGTCGGATCGTCGGGCCCGTTGAACTCCCACGCGCTGATGACGAAGCAGATCGCCTGGTCGCTGAGGGGGTAGCTCGGGCACCCGTAGATCCCGATGCCCTCGTACTTCGGCGTGCCACGCTGCGAGCCCACGTAAGGCAGCAGGAGCTCGAACCACACCCACGGCGCTTCCGGGCCCTCTCCGCGGGGGACGAACTGGTGGTTCTCCTCGGCGTACAGCATGACGGCCTGGCCGATGCCACGCAGGTTCACCAGGCAGTACGCCCGGCGCGCCAGCGCCCGCGCCCGGCTCAGGCTTGGCATCACGATCGTCACCAGCAGACCGATGATCGCGATCACAACCAGCAGTTCGATCAGCGTGAAGGCGCAGGCTTTCATCGGCTCGCATCGATTCTGCACCAGGGGCTGTCGCTCAGTCGTCGGGGTCGACGGTCCAGTGGCCGTCGGCGGTGATGGGATCGTCGAGGTCGGTCTTGGCCTTGTTCCAGTGTTGGAAGACCACGTGCGCGTCGCAGTACAGGTAATTCAGGTGCCACGGGTCCCCGTGCAGCGGCACCCCGCCGACGCGCCAGGCGTCCGTCCAGTACGGGGCGATCAGCGACGGCTTGTCCACGCCGATGTCCCGGTGCCCGCCCTGCTGGCGCTGCCCCTGGGCCACCAGCGGCCCGCCCTCGTAGTAGAAGCAGCCCGTGTACTCCGCCAGCAGGATCGTCCTGCTGGCCTGCGCCACGTCCTTGTTCAGCCGGACCGGCAGCGGCCAAAGCTGCGTGCCGTCCGGCAGCTGCCGCCCCACGGAGCCCACGCAGCGCGGGTGGGGCCGGTTGCCGACGAAGTACACCGTGTTGGGCATGGCGTAGGTGAACTCGCCGGAGTAGTCGTCGCTGGGGCAGTGCAGCATCCCGGTGCGCAGCTCTGGCGGGATCCTGTCCATGGCCATGTGCGCCTGGGTGAGGCCCCCGCCGATGTAGGGGTTGATGAGGTCGTCCCAGCCGACGTCGTAGTCGGTGAAGTTGACGATGCTGATAGTGCCTATCGCGCCGCCT
>CAZMDT010000324.1:0-3311 GCA_964564965.1 uncultured Planctomycetaceae bacterium
CCAGCCGCACCAGCACTCGCGGACGCGGTTCCTGCTGAAGGACTTCGCCCGCAGCTTCGCGGCCGCCGACGAGGTCATCGTGCCGGACATCTATTTCGTGCGAGACAGCGACCGGGAGAGGGACTATATTTCGTCCGCGGACCTCGTGGCGCAGGTTCGTCTGCACGGCGGGTCCGCGCGGTACCTGAAGACGTTCGGGGAGATCGTCCGGCATCTGGAGGGCATCCTTCGCCCGGGCGATCTCGTGGTCACGATGGGGGCCGGCAACATATGGGAAGTCGCGGATGAAGTTGTTTGCCGACTTGGACGAGATCGTCCGGCGTGAGGAGCCGCTGGCGAAGCACACGTGGATGGGCATCGGCGGGACGGCGACGTACTTCGCAGAGCCCAGGAACGTGGAAGAGCTGGCGGACGTGACGCGCCGCTGCCGGGAGAATGAGATCCCGGTCTATGTCCTCGGCAGCGGGGCGAACCTGCTGGTGGACGACGCCGGCGTGAAGGGCGCCGTCATCCGCCTGACGCACGGGCAGTTCGCGAAGGTCGGGCGCATCGAGGGCGGCATCCGCGCCGGCGCGGGCGCCGACATGGGCCGCATCGTCCTCCGCTGCGTACGCGACGGGCTCAGCGGGCTCGAATGCCTCACCGGCATCCCCGGCAGCGTCGGCGGCTGCGTCCGGATGAACGCCGGCGGGGCGTTCGGCGACGTGGGCAACGTGGTGGAGTCCGTGCAGGTGATGACCGCCGACGGCGACATCTTCACGCGCTACCGGGCCGATCTCGCCTTCGCCTACCGCTCGACGAACATCACGAGCACGTTCATCCTCGGCGCGGACTTCCGCCTGACGGAGGACGATCCGCACCGGATTCTGAAGCAGGTGAAACAGATCTGGATCTACAAGAAGAACACGCAGCCGCTGGGGCAGCGGAACGCCGGGTGCATCTTCAAGAACCCGCGGGGCATCTCGGCGGGGGCGCTGATCGACCGCGCCGGGCTGAAGGGGCAGCGCGTCGGGGGGGCGCACGTGTCGGAGAAGCACGCGAATTTCATCCTGGCCGACGAGGGAACGAAGGCCTCGGACGTGCTGAAGCTCATCAACCTCATCCGCGAGACGGTCTACAAGAAGTCGGAAGTCTACCTGGAGCTCGAAATCGAGGTCTGGTGACATGGATCCGGAATCCGCCGCCACGGAAGGCGCGAGAGCGGGCACGGGGGCATCCGTCCTGGACATCACGGTGCTGATGGGCGGGCCCTCGGGCGAGCGGGAGGTGTCGCTGCAGACCGGCTCGGCCATCGCCGACGCCCTGGAGCGATCCGGGCACCAGATCGCCCGGGCCGACATCAGCCCGCAAGACGTCTCCGCCCTCGACCGCGGCGGCACGGACCTGGTCTTCATCGCGCTGCATGGGGAGTTCGGCGAGTCCGGCGAGGTGCAGGCGCTGTGCGAGGCCCGTGGGCTGCGATACACCGGCTCCCCGCCCCGGGCGAGCGAGCTGGCGCTCGACAAGGCCGCCGCCAAGCAGGTCTTCCGGCGCGCCGACCTGGCCACCCCCGACTGGATGATCATCGAGGAGTTCCACCCGCCGAGCCTCTACCGCGAGTGGCTCGAGCAGATCCCCCCGCCGCTGTTCCTCAAGCCCGTCGACGGCGGGTCCAGCCTGGACATCAGCTTTGCCCGCACCGCCGCCGAGCGTGACCAGGCCCTGGAGGCCCTGCTGGACAAGTACGGCCGGGCCATGCTCGAGGCGTACGTCGAGGGCAAGGAGCTGACGGTCGGCATCCTGGGCACCGACGCCCTGCCGGTTCTCCAGGTGGTTCCGGCGAAGGAGTTCTACGACTACGAGGCGAAGTACGCCGACGGGGCCGGCACGCGGTACGTCTTCGACCACGGGCTGCCCGACGAGACGTGCCGCCAGGTGCAGGCTGCGGCGCTGGAGGCGCACGACGTGCTCGGCTGCCGCGACATGTCGCGCGTGGACTTCATCTTGGACGGCGACGGCGTGCCGCAGGTGCTGGAGATCAACACGATCCCCGGCTTCACCAGCCACTCGCTGCTGCCGATGGCCGCCCAGCGCGCCGGCATCGGCTTCGACGAGCTGGTCCACCGGATCGTGGACATGGCCATGTCGCGGTGACCCGCCGCCCGGCAACAGGAGCACACCATGGCTCGGAAGCAGAAAACGAAAGACAAGCCCGCGGCGAAGCGGCCGCTCGCCATGGCCCGGTGGTGGTTGCGGCTGAGCGAGGCCCGGCGCACCGCCGTCGGCCGCGCGGCGCTCTGGACGCTCGCCGCCCTTGCCGTGGCGAGCGCCGTCGCGTGGGGCATGATCGGCTTGGAAGGCTACGTCTCGGGCCATCCTGATCGGCTGGCGGTCGCCGTGCAGGTGCGCCTCCTCAACCGGCCGGACTGGATGCCCGCCGCGCTCGTGGGCCGGATCGACGAGGCCATCCTGCCCGCCGGCGCCGACCTGAACGACCCGCGGCTCGTCGAACGGGCCCACCGCGCCGCCGAGGCGACCCCGTGGATTCGCGAGGTCCGCTCCGTGGCGAAGCGCGTGACGCCCGACCCGCGCCTGGGGGTGCTCGAGGTGGACGCCGTGTACCGCCGACCGGTGGCACGGGTGCTGCTCACCGACGGCGCGGCGTACGTCGCCGACGACGGCGTCCGCCTGCCCGCCGACGTGCCGCAGTGGGTCGCCCGATCGCCGGGGGACGGCAGGCTCACGTTCTTCCTGGCCAAGGGCGACGTGCCCTCCGGCATTCGGGCGGTCCATCGCGTTCACTACATCGAGATCAGGGGCGTGGAGAGCGCCCCGCCGGCCGTCGGGGAGGTCTGGCCGGGTGGCGACGTGGCGGCGGGGCTCGCGGTGGTCAGGCTCGTGATGGTCGAGAACAGCTTCCGCGGGGACATCGCCGAGGTGGACGTGCGGAACTACGCCGGGAGGATGATCGTCGGCGAGCCGCACATCCGCCTGGTGGCGCAGCGCCCACGGACCCGGCGGACCGAGATTCTCTTCGGCCGGCTGCCGCGCCCCGACTACGACAGCGTTGTCCTGCCGGAACAGAAGATGTCCAATCTTGTCAGGTTCACGGAACTCCACGGCGGGCTGGCCGGGCACGCCCGGGAGATCGACGTCCGCCGCCCCGACCTGACCTTTGTGCCGTATTGACAGCGTGTTTGAGGCCGATGGAAACCAATCTGCCGGCGTGCCGCCCGCCGCGTGGCGACCGGCCGCCGTGCTCTACCTCCTCTTCTGCCTGGCCGGCCTGGCGGCGGGGTTGTGGCCTCAGATCGTCTACGTGGAGCGGCAGG
>CAZMDT010000324.1:3321-3930 GCA_964564965.1 uncultured Planctomycetaceae bacterium
ACGGTCCTGCCGGCCCTGAAGACCGTCGCCGTCGCGCAGATTGCCTTCGCCCTGCTGGCCTGGCCGGTCATCGTCGTGCGGCGCGCCGGGCGGCGCGAGCGAGCGTCCGGGCCGCGTGCCGCCGTGGAGATGGCCGCCCTGCTCATCGCCGGCGCGCCCTTCTATGCCGCCGCCGCGCTCTTCGCGGACGCGGCCTTTCAGGACGCCGTGCGGACCGGCCTGTACGTCGCCTGCGTATGGGCGTTCGCGCTCGTGGCGGGGGGGTGGCTGGCGAGCGGCCGCGGCGGGCGAGGGGTCGTCCTTGTCGTGCTGCTGGTGGCGGCGCTTGGCCTGCCGGCCGCCCGTTACATCGCCGCCGAGTTCGCCACGCAGCGCTCTGCGTGGCTCCTGGCGCGCGTCTCGCCGGCCTCGTTCGCTTGGCGGACGGCGGCGGGGCGAGGCGGGACGTGGCTGCCGGAGCCCGCGTGGGCGGGCGCAGTCTGGCTCGCCCTTGCCGCGGTTGGCGCCGCCTTGGTGCCTCTGTGCCGCCGCAGGGCTAGCGCCGCTGCCGCCGATTCTCCTCGATCTTCTGCTTGATGAACTCCTGCCGATTGGTGCCGCAGTAGGGGC
>CAZMDT010000325.1:0-3923 GCA_964564965.1 uncultured Planctomycetaceae bacterium
CGGGGGCGTCGTGCTGTGTGCGCTCGCGCCCTGGTGGTGGCGGTACGTCCAGATGCCGGACATCCACGGCGTTCGGCTGCTGGAGACGCCGGAGCGGTCGCTGGGCCCGAGGGAGCAGTCGCTGCTGGCGGGGTATCGCCGGCAGGTCCGGGCCGTCGAGGCGGAGCGGGGCGAGACGGGGGACTTCCACCGCCGCTTCGGCGACCTCATCAAGCGGGAAAAGCGGGCATTCGAGGACGCCCACCGCACGCCGGGCACCGAGATGGGCGAAAGCTACACCGTCTTCATCTGGGGCTGGCAGTGCCTCCCCGGCTGGCTCGCCCTGGCGCTGGCACTGCCCGCCGCGGCGTGGGCCGGCGCGATGCTCCTCGTCCGCCGCCTGCGCCGCTGGCGCTGGGGGTGGATCGCCTCGGCGGCGTGCAGCCTGCCGGCCGTGCCCGTGATGGTGCTCGCCGGAAGGTGGCTGGCCATCACGCCGCGGGCCGACATCGTGGACCTCACGCCCATGACGCAGGGGCCGTTCGTGGGCGCCTACGGCGCGCTGATCGGCGGGGTGGTTCTGCTGGCCGCGGGGGCGGCGGACGCCGTGGCGGCCCTGCTGGCCGCACGCCGCCGCGCGAGCGCCGACTGACCCCCCGGCCGGGTGGCCCTCAGCGGAACGACCGCCGGAACTGGGTGTTCAGCAGGATCAGCAGGATGATCGGATAGGCCAGGACCAGCTCCGTCGCCAGGAGCACCGGCACCAGGGCCCCAGCCCCCCAGACCAACATCAGCACCAGCCGGCACACGAGCATCAGCCCGGCGGCGATGTTGCCCATGAGGTAGCCCAGCACCTTGCCCCGCAGGAGGAACCCCACGCCGGCGACGATGAGCAGCCCGACGGCCACGATGTTCAGCGACAGGAAGGCGTACAGCAGCCACGCCGCCGGCAGGTCGGAGGTCCTCGCCGCCTGGCTCCACAGGCCGCCCATGCTCCCGCCCGCGGAGCCGCGGATGTCGCTGAGATTGATCATCATCATGATCGTGATGATCAGCCCCTGAACGCCGAAGACGAAGTTGAGCACCGCCAGGGCGGTCAGCCCCGAGGGCCGCCCGCCGAGGACCGGCACGGGTCGCAGCGAGGGCGCCGGCTGGGCGTAGGCCTGCGCGGCAGGCGCGGGCTGGAGCGTCGGCCGAGGGCGAGGCCGCGCCGGTGGCGCGGGTGCGGCCTTCGCGTGCGGCGCGGGCGCAGGTTTGGGCGCGGGCGCGGGCTTGGGCTTGTCCGGGGCAGCGGCCCGCGCCTTGGGCGCCGCCGGCTGGGCGGCCGGCTGGTCGCCGAAGAGCCCCTTGACCTTCTCAGCCGGCACCCAGTCCTTCAGGCCATGGCGCCAGACGTAATCGGTGGGCTTGAGCTTGCCCTGCTTCGCCCAGGCGACGAGCTGCTCCTTGCTCATCGGGCCGTGCTGCTTGCCGTCGATCGTGACGTGGTATTCCGCCATGCTGCCGTCCCTTTCCGTTCTGTGCCGCGCGAGTGCGCAACGCCATCCTATGAAACGCCGCGCGCGTGTCAAGGTTGCCCGGCCGCGGCGCTACGCGAACAGGGCTTCGACGAAGCCTTCCGGGTCGAACGGCTCGACGTCCTCGTACGTCTCACCCAGCCCGACGAACTTGACCGGCAGGTTCACCTCGTTGCGAATGGCCACGACGATGCCCCCCTTGGCCGTGCCGTCCAGCTTCGCCAGGAAGATGCCCGTCACGTCGATGGCCCGCGTGAAGGCCTTCGCCTGGTTGATGGCGTTCTGCCCCGTGGTGGCGTCCACCACCAGCAGCACCTCGTGCGGGGCGCCCTCGATCCGCTTCGCCACCACGTTGCGGATCTTCGTCAGCTCGCGCATGAGGTGGTCCTGCGTGTGCAGCCGCCCGGCCGTGTCCACCAGCAGCACGTCCGCCCCGCGGGCGCGGGCCGCCTCGCACGCGTCGAACACCACCGCGCCGGGGTCGCTGCCGGAGCCCTTCACGATGTCCACCCCGATGCGGTCGGACCAGATGGTGAGCTGCTCGACGGCCGCGGCACGGAACGTGTCCCCCGCCGCCAGTACCACCTTCTTCCCCTGCTGCTTGAACAGCCACGCCAGCTTCGCGATGGAGGTGGTCTTGCCCGAGCCGTTGATGCCGGCCACGAGGATCACCGTCGGGGGCGCGGCCGCGAAGTGCACCGCCCGGTCCGACGCCGGCCAGCATTTCTTCAGCTCCGCCTTCAGGAAGTCCACGACGTCGTCGCCCTTCTCGATGCGTCGTTCCTTGTAGGCGGCCTCGAGGTCTTGGCGGATCCTCATGACGGTGGCGACGCCCATGTCGGCCTGAATGAGAGTTTGCTCGAGTTCGTCGAGCAGGTCCTCGTCGAGCGTGCGGCCGGCGAGGAGGCCCCTCAGCCCGCCGACGAACTTCTCCTTGGTGCGGGCGAGCCCGCGGGCCAGCTTCTTCAGTGCTCTGCCGAACAGCGCCATCGCCGGTCCTCGTCAGGGATGCACAGGATAGCAGGAAAGGAACGCCCTCAAAGAGCTTTCTCGGCGGTGCGGGGGGCATGGCGGAGATGCGGGAAGAAGAAAGGGACAAGCGGGGAGGCAGGGGATGGAGAGAAGCGCTCTCGGGCGTATCTGCTCCTGTCGGTCCGCATATTGCGGGTCCAGGCGACGCTGCACAACCTGCTCGCGTGGTCTCTGCGGGGACCAGCCGCCACAGGAGGCCTCCAGCCCACAGGGCTCACGGAAGCTGCGCCTTCGTTCCTGATGCGCCGGCGGGAAAGCGGCTGCTCTCCCAGCGGCTTCGAGGCGGGGCTTCGCACCTTGCTCGGGACTTGCCCTGAGCGACCGGCCGGAGGACCGGAGTCGAAGCCCGACCGGCGGGCTAGCTCGGCTGTTCAGCCCCCGCCTCCCCTTCCTCCCTGGCCGGCTTCTCCGCGGCGCGAGCGAGTTCGCGGGCGACGGCGTCGAGGACGCCGTTGATGAACCGCGGGCTGTCGGCGGAGGAGAACTCCTTGGCGAGCGCGAGGGCCTCGCTGATGGCGACTTTGTGGGGCGCCCGCTCGCTGCGGAGCTCAAAGAGGGCGAGGCGGAGGATGTTGCGGTCCACCAGGGCGAGTCGCGGCAGCTCCCAGTGGTGGGCGTGCCGGGCGAGCAGCTCATCGCAGGCGGCGCGGTGGGCCCAGGCGCCGGCGAGCAGGTCGCGGGCGGCGGCGATGGTCTCGTGGGGTTCGCGGCTGTCGCCGATGAAGCCGTCCACCAGCTCGCGCCCCGCCTCGCCCTGCACGTCGAGACAGCACAGCCCCTGGAGGGCCAGACGTCTTGCCCGACTCCGCTTGCTCACGACGGTTACTTTGGCGCCGCCGGCAGCCGGGGCAGCAGGTTCACCATCTCCAGTGCCGCCATCGCCGCGTCGGCGCCGCGGTTGCCCGCCTTGGTGCCGGCGCGTTCGATGGCCTGCTCGATGGTGTCGCAGGTGAGAATGCCGAAGATGCACGGCACGCCGGTCTGGATCGCGCTGAACGCCACGCCCTTCGCCGCCTCCGAGGCGATGTAGCGGTGGTGCTCCGTGCCCCCGCGGATGACGGCCCCGAGGCACACGACCGCGGCGTAGGCCCCGCTGGAGGCCAGTCGCTTCGCCAGCAGCGGAATCTCGAAGCTCCCCGGCGACCAGACCACGTCGAGGTTGTCGGCCTCGACGCGGTGGCGGGTGAAGGCGTCGATCGCCCCCCCGAGCAGCTTGCTGCTGATGAACTCGTTGAACCGGCTGACGACGATGGCGAATCGGGCATCGGCCGGGGCGACCAGTTCGCCGTGGTATTCGTTCATGGTCCCGTGCTCCTCGAAGGTCCAGCGGCCGCGCGAGTATACCGCCGCCGCCCCGCCCCCCGCAAGGTGGCGCCGGGGCGGCGCGGGCCCTCA
>CAZMDT010000326.1:0-3920 GCA_964564965.1 uncultured Planctomycetaceae bacterium
CACCCGCTCGATCCCAGCCCCGAGCCCGCGGAGCTTCTGCTCGATCCGCTCGTAGCCGCGGTCGATGTGGTAGACGCGGCTGACGGTGGTCTGTCCGCGTGCGACGAGCCCGGCGAGGACGAGGGCGGCGGACGCCCGGAGGTCGCTGGCCATCACCGGCGCCCCGATGAGCTGCTTGACGCCGGTGACGATGGCGGTGGGCCCTTCGCGGCGGATGTTGGCGCCCATCCGCAGCAGCTCCGCCAGGTGCAGGAAGCGATCCGGGAAGATCTTCTCCGTCAGGGCGCTGTTGCCGTCGGCCAGGCACAGCAGGGCCATGAGCTGCGCCTGCAGGTCCGTCGGGAAGCCGGGATACGGCTGGGTGGTCGCGTCGGCGGGCGCCAGCCGGCGCGCCGACGCCACCACCGCCCCGCCGTCGCTCGGCTCGACGATCGCGCCGATCTCGCGGAGCTTTTCCACGACGGCCACCAGGTGGTCGAGGCGGCAGGGCGACAGGACCACCTCGCCGTTGCTGATGGCGGCGGCGATCATGAACGTGCCGGCCTCGATGCGGTCCGGGATCACCGTGTGGTCGGCGCCGCGGAGCTGGTCGACGCCGTCGATGACGACGTGCGGCGTGCCGGCGCCGGCGATCTTCGCGCCCATCGCGTTGAGGTAGTCGGCGAGGTCGGCGATTTCGGGCTCGCAGGCGGCGGCCTCGATGACGGTCCGCCCTTCGGCCAGCGTGGCGGCCATCATGACGTTCGCGGTGCCGAGCACGGTCGAGCCGAAGGGCCCGCCGAGGAAGACGGTGGCGCCGGTGAGCCGGTCGGCCTGGGCGACGATGTCGCCGCCGTCCAGCGCGAGGGTGGCCCCGAGCGCCCGCAGCCCGCGCAGGTGCAGGTCGATGGGGCGGGCGCCGATGGCGCAGCCGCCGGGCATGGCGACGCGCGCCTCGCGGCGTCTGGCGAGCAGCGGGCCGAGAACGCAGACGCTCGCCCGCATCTTGCGGACCAGGTCGTAGCGGGCGTGGCTGGCGGCCGCGCCGCCTTCGCTGTCCGCCTCAAGCCACAAGCCGCCGTCCGCCTGGCGCTCCACCTTCATCCCCAGCTCCCCCAGCAGCAGCGACAGGTGCCGGATGTCGGCGAGATCGGGCACGCCGCGGATGACGCTCGGCCCCTCCGCCAGCAGCGACGCCGCCATGATCGGAAGCGCCGCGTTCTTGGCGCCGCTGATCTCGACGCGTCCCCGCAGCCGCGCGCCGCCCTGAATCACGAACTTATCCATGGCGTTCCTTCCTGGAGCAGCCTTGCCCTCCGCCGGCCACACACCTTACCGCGCCGCCGGCGTTGCAGCAATTCGGCGTGCCCCGCCGTCGCGGCCGCACGCGGCGCCAGGGCGGCGCCGGCTGGTGCTCGCGTGCCCCAGCCTCTACAATTGGGCGCCGTTGCGGCGGGAAAGGAGCCAAGACATGGCACAGGTCTGCAAGGAAATCCGGATCACGACGGCCGACAAGGTCGGCAAGCTCGCCGAGGTCACCGACAAGATCAAGGCGGCGGGCGTCAACATCTGTGCGCTCTGCGCCTGGGTCGAAGGCCAGACC
Source organism: uncultured Planctomycetaceae bacterium (assembly GCA_964564965.1). Lineage (GTDB taxonomy): Bacteria > Planctomycetota > Phycisphaerae > SM23-33 > SM23-33 > CAZMDT01. The sequence goes on from CAZMDT010000326.1 coordinate 1,583, forward strand.
GGCAAGCTGCTGTTGGTGACCGAAGACAACGACAAGGCGTGCGCCGCCGCGTCGGACGCCGTGGACCGGTGCGAGGTGGGCGAGGTCGTCTGCGTGACCGTGGCCAACAAGCCCGGCGCGCTCAACGAGGTCGCCCGGAAGCTCGCCGACGCGGGCATCGGCGTGGACCTCTGCTACGCCACGAGCGCCCACGGCGACAAGGCCTCGGTGATCCTCAGCACCACGGACAACGCCAAGGCGGCCAAGCTGCTCTAGCGCCTCCTGGCAGCCGCGACCCGCGCTATCACCGTCTCCTGCACCTCGGGCGACAGGGCCACAAATCGCGCACTCAGCCCGAACAGGCGCACCATGAGGTCGCCGAAGCGGAGCGGCTCCGCCTGCGCCGCCCGCAGCGTCTCGGCGCTCAGGAAGTTCAGCGACAGCTCCATGCCGCCCATCGTGAGGAACGCGCGCAACAGCGCCGCGAGCCGGTCGACCCCGGCGGCGCCCTCGAAGTGCGACGGGTCGCACTCCTGCACGTTGCTCACGCCGCCGGCGAAGTCGCGGAAGTCGATGGCGCAGAACGAGCGGATGATCTCGGTGATGCACCCCCTCGGCCCGGCGGGGCTCGGCTGCAATGACATCGACGGCATCTCGCCGGCACGGCGCCCGGAGGGCGTGGCGCCGAACTTCGCCGCCCGGTGCAGCAACGTCGTGGTCACGCCGAAGATCATCGGGCAGAACGCCCCGCCGTACCGCGTGGGCTCCTCGGCGAAGCAGGCGGCGTAGTGGGCGGCCTCGTCGCGGGCGAGCGCGTCAACGCCCGCGCGGTCCTGTCCGAAGCGCGGCAGGCGGTGGATGACATAGGCCCGCAGCGAATCATGCCCCTTCCAGTCGTCGCGGAGAATGCCCCGCAGTTCCGCCAGCGTCAGCCGCCCGTCCTCGAACACCAACCGCCGCACCGCCTCCAGTGAGTTCGCGATGTCGGCAACGCTGTCGAGCGTCACGCCGATGAGGTCGTACTTCGGCTGGCCGGCCGTCATGTCCACGGCGCTGTCGATGCCGCCGCGCGAGAGCACCGTCAGGTACGGCCGAGGCAGAGCCTGCGGCTCGATGCCCTCGTCCTCGCGGATGACCGCCGCGCTCACGCGTACGACCTCGCGGACCCGCCGACGGTGCTCGGCCAGCAGCGCCTCGAACGTCTCGAAGCCCTCCGGCACATCATCCCAGACCACGTCGCCAGTGACGAGGCAGCGCCCGCCGTTCAGGACCAGCTCGAGGACCTTCGCGAGGTCGAGGCCCATGCACATCGTCCGGCCGGTGCCGCGGCCGGGAATCGTCACCTCCACGCAGCCGAGCGGCGCGTAGTCGCGGGCGTCCTCCAGCTCGACGCCGCGCCGCACGAGCGCCTCGACGGTGACGTCGTCGTTGTAGACGCTGGGCCGGCCATAGCCCAGGCGCAGCACGGCGGCGACCTTGCGGACGAACGGCTCGGGCGAGTCGCGGTGCAGCCGCACCGACAGTGCCATCGGCATCTCGGTGGCAGCGATCGCCTCGAGGAACATGTGAGACAGCTCGTTGGTGGCGTCGGCGCCGAGGGGGGTGAGCCCGCCGACCGTCATGTTGAAGGAGTCCTGGCAGCACCAGCCCTTGATGACGAAGTGGCAGACGAGGTCGAACGCCTCGTCGTCGGGCAGCGTTCCGCGGCGGCGGTCGGCCTCGTAGAACGGCCACAGGAGCTGGTCCACCCGCCCGAACGACGCGGCGTCGCCCGGCGTGCCGACCATGTCGGCCACGTGGCTCAGCCGCAGCAGTTGCAGCGCCTCGGCAAACGAGGCCGGCGCCCGCTCGGCGAGCGCCTCGCACCAGGCGGCCGCCTCGCGCAGGCGCTCCTTCAGCCCGGCGTCGTCCGCGGCGTCGGCAGCCCGCCGCGCGCACCCCGCTGACGCCCTGCACTGCCGCGACAGCCCCTCCAGGCAGCGGTCCATCGCCCGCAGCTCCAGGCGCTTGGCCTCGTCGGTCTCGGCGGCCAGGCGGGCGCCGATGCGCCGCCTCAGCTCGCCGATGCCGGCCGACAGAATGATGCCGTGGTCAGGCAGCGTGTGCCCGGTCATGAAGCCGTGCGGGTGCGCGATGCCGTAGTCCCACAGCCAGCGGTTCGCGCTGCGGAGGGGGTTGAGGGCGCCGGGGTCCGGGCGATGTTCGTTCCACCAGCACAGCTCGCGGCGGATGTGGTCGGGCGCGGGCAGGTCGTGCGGCACCGGCCGGCGGTCGGGGTACCAGGCGGCCATGCGCCAGGCGTCGGCGTCGGCAACGCCCTGGTGCACGCGGCGCCGCCGGTACGCGGCGCAGATGATGC
>CAZMDT010000327.1:0-3914 GCA_964564965.1 uncultured Planctomycetaceae bacterium
CGGCCGGTGGCGCCCCGCCGGGCGGACGCGCCCGCGAAGCGGCTCGTCGCCGGCGGCCAGCGCCGCGTTAGAATGACGGTTTCGTGAGGCCACGCGATGCTTGCCAAGCGGATCATCCCCTGCCTGGACGTCGACAAGGGCCGCGTCGTCAAGGGCGTCAACTTCGTGGACCTTCGCGACGCGGGCGACCCGGTGGCCGTCGCGCGCCGGTACGACGCCGAGGGCGCCGACGAACTCGTCTTTCTCGACATCACCGCCAGCCACGAGCGCCGCGACATCCTGCTCGACATCGTCTCGGCCACCGCCGAGCAGGTGTTCATGCCGCTCACCGTCGGCGGCGGCGTCCGCACCATCGACGACTGCCGGAACCTCCTCAACGCCGGGGCGGACAAGGTGTCGGTGAACTCCGCCGCCGTGCACGACCCGGCGTTCATCACGGCCGCGGCGCGGCGCTTCGGGGCGCAGTGCATCGTCGTCGCCATCGACCCGAAGCGCATCGCCCGCGACGGCGGGGAGGTATGGGAGGTGCACATCAACGGGGGCCGCGTGCCGACGGGCCTCGACGCCGTCGCCTGGGCGCGCGAGGTCGAGCGCCGCGGCGCCGGGGAGATTCTGCTGACGGTGATGAACGCCGACGGCACGCAGGCGGGGTACGACATCGAGGTCACCCGCGCCGTGTCCGAGGCGGTGGGCATTCCGGTCATCGCCTCCGGGGGGGCGGGCACCATGGAGCACCTGCGAGAGGTGCTCACCGTCGGCGGCGCCGACGCGGCGCTGGCGGCGAGCATCTTCCACTTCGGCACGTACAGCATTCCGGAGGTGAAGCGATACCTGGCGGCGCACGGTGTGCCGGTGCGACCGCCGACCGACGAGGCAGGAGACCGCACGTGACCCCGACGCCCGAGCCCCAGCCGATCGACCACGCCCACGGGCCGGAAGCCGCCGAACGCCCGCCCAAGCTCGCCGAGTACTTCCGCGCCCTGGCGAAGGCGGGCGGCTCGGACCTGCACCTCAAGCCCGAGGCGCCCCCGCACGTCCGGGTGGGCATCGGTCTGACGGCGACGCGTTCGAAGCCGCTGCCCGCCGAGGAGATCGCCGCCCTCGCCGACGAACTGATGAACGAGCGCCAGCGGCGGTTCTTCGCGGAGCACGGGAGCCTGGACCTGGCCTACGAGCTGCCGGGGGGCGACCGCTTCCGCCTGAACGTCTACCGCCAGCGCGGCTCGGTGGCCATCGCGGTGCGGCGGGTCACGCGGGACATCCCCGACTTCGACGCCCTGCGCCTCCCGCCGTCCCTCCGGACCATCGCCGAGGAGCACCAGGGGCTCGTCCTGCTCGCCGGGCCGACCGGCTGCGGCAAGAGCACCACCATCGCCGCGATGATCGAGCACATCAACCGCACCCGCCACTGCCACATCGTCACCATCGAGGACCCCATCGAGTACATCCACGAGCACAAGAAGGCCCTCGTCAACCAGCGCGAGATCGGCATCGACGTGGAGAGCTTCGAGGCCGCCCTCAAGTACCTCATGCGCGAGGACCCCGACGTGGTCCTCATCGGGGAAATGCGCGACAACGACACGTTCCAGGCGGCCCTCCAGGCGACGGAGACGGGGCATCTGGTCTTCGGCACGATCCACGCCTCCGGCGCCGCCCAGGCCATCGGGCGCATCCTCGACCTGTTCCCCGGCGACTACCGCGACGGCATCCGCCTGTCGCTGAGCTTCAACCTGCGGGCGATCGTCTGCCAGAAGCTGCTCGAGTGCGTTCGGCCGGACATCGACCGCGTCCCCGCCGTCGAGATCCTGCTGACCAACCCCAGCGTCCGCCAGCTCATCCGCGAGGGGCGCGAGGGCGAGCTGCCCGACGTGGTCCGCGCCCACGAGCGCGAGGGGATGCAGACGTTCACCAAGAGCCTGCTGCGCCTGATCGAGGAGGACCTGGTCGATCCGCAGGTGGCCTACGAGGCCGCGCCCAACGTCGATGAGCTGAAGATGCTCATGAAGGGCATCTCGACGAGCCAGTCGGGCCTGATCGGCCGGTAGCGCCCGCGGCGCCCGCTGCGGTGTCATCGTGGGGGTCCCCGGCCGCGCACGCCTTGGCGCGACGCCTGCCGCCTCTTGTGTGTCACCCGCAGCCGACTGCCGGCTCAGCCTCGCCTCTGCCAGTCCAGCCGGGCCAGCGCCGACACGCGCCGAGGCGAATCTCCCCGCCCGGGGCCATCCGAACACCGCGCCAACCGCGCCCGTCAACCCCGCCATCCGTCTTCCCCTGTCTGGCCGCGTGCCTGCCGGCCGTTACCTATTGGGTACCGTCCTTCCCGTCTTCCCGCTCGGCTTCCCCGTCCTCGTCCACCTTGATCCGCCGGCCGGCTTCCGCCCAGGCGTCCACGTACGGCGTCGGCTTGTGCTCCCGCCAGTGCCGCTGCTGAAGGCGGAACCGCAGGTACCGGATCGTCGCCCACGCCAGCACGACCGCGCACAGCGCCAGCAGCGCCGCCGACACCACCGCCAGGCGCGCGAAGTACCCGCGGCTCGCCCCCTCGGCCGCGGTGGCCCGGCCGATCGTGATCATCATCAGCGCGAACATCGCCGCCCCGACCGCCGTCAGGCCGATCGCCGTCAGTGCGAAGTGCAGCGCCCGCGATGTCTCCTCCTGCTTCATTTCCAGGGCACCTCCGCCCGCGGATCGAACGGCTGGGCCTCGTCGAACTGGCGGAGCAACTCGGCGCCCTTGGCCGATACCTTCGCCGGCGGCACGATCCGCAGCACCACGTACTGGTCGCCGCGCTCCTTCCCGCCCGCGCGGGGCACGCCCTTGCCCCGCAGCCGCAGACGACGCGAACTCGCGCTGCCCGCGGGAACCGTCACCGTCGTCATGCCGTCGATCGTCGGCACGTCCACCTTCCCCCCCAGGGCCGCCTCCGTCAGGCTGATCGGCACGTCCACGTGAATGTCCTCGCCCTCGCGCCGGAAGTACGTGTGCGGGCGGACGTGCGTCACGATGTACAGGTCGCCGTGGCGACCCGCCGCGCCCGCCGACCCCTTGCCCTTCACCCGGACCCTCGAGCCCTCGCGCACGCCGGGGGGAATCTTCACGTGGAGCGTCTCGGCCGCCCCGCCCGGCTGCTGGAGCCGCACGGCGGTGGTGGTTCCACGCACGGCCGACATGAAGTCGAGCGTCAGGTCGTACTGCACGTCGCTGGGCGGGCGCTGCGCCCGGCGCCGCCCCGGGCGGGCGTGCCGTCCGCCCCGACCGCCGTGGGCGGCCAGGTGCTCCAGGATCTCCTCGAGCCCCATGCCCATGAAGTCGCTCTTGAAGCCGCCGAACATCTCCTCCACGTCGACGCCCCCCCCGACGGGGCCGCCGCCGGAGGTCCAGGTGTAGACCCGCCCGCCGGGCCCGCCGCGGGCCGCTCCGCCCGCAGGTCCGGCGTGGCCGAACTGGTCGTATACCTTCCGCTTCTCCGGGTCGGACACCACCTCGTAGGCCTCCGTCGCCTCGCGGAACTTCTGCGCGGCGTCGGCGGCCTTGTTGACGTCCGGGTGGTACTTGCGGGCGAGCTTGCGGTAGGCGGCCTTGATCTCGGCCTCCGAGGCGCCGCGCTTCACGCCCAGAACGTCGTAGTAGTCGCGCTTGGCCATGCGGTGCATTCTAACGGACGCGGCGCCGGGGTGTAAATCGTGCCTCGCACACCGCCCGCTCGCCGGGGATCGTGCCGGCCGCTCGTGAATCCCCGGCCCGCCGCGGCGTCCCCCTGCCGCCCCGGCCGTCGGACCTCGCCTGCCGCTGCTCACCGCCGGGTGCTCGTCCTGCCTTCCATCCTTCCGATCCCTGGTCTTCCGGTGTCCGGTTTTACCGTATCCCGCCTCACGGTCCTGCCGCCTGCCAACTTCTTGCGCGTTCTTGCGCAT
>CAZMDT010000328.1:0-3870 GCA_964564965.1 uncultured Planctomycetaceae bacterium
TCCATCCTCGTCGCGGCAAATCTGGCCACCGCATCGATTGGTGCGAAGGACCCGCTCGGTCTGGGCTCTTCATGTCTGGACGTGCTGGGCGATTGCCTGGTGGCGTCCGGGCCGTGGAAATGTCACGAGGGGGTGATGGCGTTGCTCCGCCGCTGGCGGGCGGCGATGCGGAAGGAGAAGGCCGAGAGCAAGTAGCGCTCCGCTTGGGCATGAGCCACGGATCCTTCTTCGGACTTGCCCGCAGTCGGGCCGTACGCCTGGAATCGGGCTCTGTGTGGAACGTCTCGATCCGTAGCATGGTGGCCAGGTCCAGGCCAGCGAGAATCCTAAGAGCCACCAGGTTCGGGAAGGCCCGGAGACATGAGACCTAATTGCAGACCTGAGGCGGCACAGGCAAAGGAGTAAGCGCGGCAGTGACATCAGCGCCCCAAGCAGCCGCCTCGCACGCCACCTGAGGCTGACGGCCGTGGCCCAGACGCACGGGGCGGCGTGGATCGACCCCGCCCACGACCCGGCCGGCAATCCCGAACCGCGGGGCTTCGTTCTGGACTCGGCATGAGGGCCCCCTCGCCCGGGGGCCGCTCCCGGCGCGCCGGGATGCGCGGAGTAGCGGAGCCTGAGAAGAATCTCCAGAATCTCTCAACATTTGCTTGATCTGCCGCGTTGAATATGTTAGATGTCCAACCTTGTACGGCGGATTAGCCGACGGCTGTATTACCGGGTGGCCTCGTGGACGGCCAGCACTCAGTGCCAAAGGCGGAACGCATGCCGAGACTCCAACCCTCAGGGCCCCTGCTTCCGGAGTCGGGACCAGGGCGCCGGCTGTTCCGTGCTCCCGTCCCTCCAGTGTTCCACCTTCGACCCTCAATCTCGCGCATCCGGCCTTTCGGTGACTTGAGTCCCTATTTGTCATTGACAAATCCCGAAATGCGCGCTTTGCGCACGGCAGAATCGATAAGCGAGTGCGTGGCAATGTCTTACGGCGAAACCGACGCGCAAGAATGCGCAAGAATGCGCAAGAATAGGGAAGAACGCGCAAGAACGCGCAAGAATCGGGAAGAATGCGCAAGAACGCGCAAGGATGCGCAAGAAGTTGGCAGGCGGCAGGACCGTGAGGGCGGATACGGTGAAAACCGGACACCGGAAGGCGGGGGATCGGAAGACTGGAAGGCCGGAAGGCTGGAGGGCCGGATGAAGGCCGGGAATCCGACGGCCGAGGGCCCGGCGCGGAACTCCGAACTCCCGGCAGGCCGCGAAGGCCGCGGGGCGCTGTTCACGGCGGCACGGCTTTCGCGCATAATGCGGCGGCAGGAGAGCGGATGCTCTCCGGTCGGCAATGGCGAAGCCGCAGGGGCGGCGAAGGAGCGTCGGCATGAGCAGACCGCTGCGCACAATCACGCGGGAGTCGTTCGCCCGGTACGGCACGATCATCGAGCGCGACCCCGGCGGGCCGGAGGGCTTCCAGGTGGTGCTGTGGGAGACGGAGCCCGTGGGGTGGCGGATCGCCGTCAACGAGATCACGAACGGCAAGGTCGAGAAGCTGGCACGGCACGCAGGCTCCCGGGAGAGCTTCGAGCCGGTGGCTGGGGTGGTGCTGATCTACCTGGCCGTCGAGGATCCGGCCGCGTGCGAGGTGTTCCTGCTCGACCGCCCGGTGTGCCTGTTCAAGAACATCTGGCACGCCACGAGCTGCGTGTCGGAGCGCGCCGTGGTGAAGATCACGGAGAACCTGGAAGTGGGCTGCGAGGAGCACGTGCTCGCCGGCCCGCTCGCCCCGGCCATCGTCTGAGCCGGGCGGGGCACGCCGCGCTTGCACGGCCGGGCGCCGGCGGCGATACTGCGGCGACCTGTCAGATTTCCGAGGAGCCCGATGGACTACGTCAAGCGATTCATGGTCGAGCCGGGCGAGAAGGTGAAGCTGTCGCAGCGCGACCCGGGCGCCGCGCCCGGGCGCGACGGCAAGAAGGAGGCGCTGAAGGCGCTGGCGGCGAACGTCGACCGCATTCGCGAGCAGCAGTACCTGCTGTACGCGGAGAACAAGCGGTCGCTTCTGATCGTGCTTCAGGCGATGGACGCCGGCGGCAAGGACGGCACGATCCGTCGCGTGCTCGGGCCGCTGAACCCGCAAGGCGTCCGCGTGACGTCCTTCAAGACTCCGACGGAGGAGGAGCTGGCGCACGACTTCCTCTGGCGGATCCACCGGGCGGTGCCGCGCCGGGGCATGATCGGCGTGTTCAACCGCTCGCACTACGAGGACGTGCTGATCGCGCGTGTCCGCAAGCTCGTGCCCAAGGGCGTCTGGACGAAGCGCTACGAGCAGATCAACGATTTCGAGAAGATGCTCTCGCTCAACGGCGTGCAGGTCCTGAAGTTCTACCTGCACATCAGCAAGGACGAGCAGCTCGACCGGCTGAAGAAGCGGCTGGAGGACCCCCGCAAGCAGTGGAAGGCGAACCCCGCGGACTTCGACGATCGGCAGCGCTGGGACGACTACACGAGGGCGTACGAGGACGTGCTGACGGAATGCGGCACGCCCCACGCGCCGTGGTTCATCATCCCGGCGAACCGGAAGTGGTTCCGGAACGTGGCCGTGTCGGAGATCATCGCCCGAGCGATGGAGGGCCTGGGGATGAAGTATCCCAAGCCTGCCTTCGACCTCTCGAAGATCGTCGCCCGGTAGCCGCCGGGCGGGTTAGGATGCGCTTGGGCGATTCGCCCTTGCGGCGCCGCGGCGGCCCGCATGATGGCGGCAACGGCGGCCGCCGGCGGGCAGCGCGATGGATGCGGGCCCCGAGGCGCGGCGGGTTCGAGGACGCGACGCGGCGAGGCCGGCGACGAGCTGACACGGAGGTGGCGATGGCTGCGGGCGGCAAGGCGGACAGGACGAGGCGGTACGTGGGGGTGGACGTGGGGGGCACGAAGATTCTCGCGGCGCTGGTGGCCGAAACGGGGGCGATCCTGGCCCGCAAGCGCTGCGCCACACCGCGCACCGGCGGGGCGAACAAGGTTCTGAAGACGATCCTCGGCGCCATCGAGGGCCTGCTCAGCGACGAGGGCCTCAGCCCCAAGGGCCTGACGGGCATCGGGCTGGCCGTGCCGGGGGTGGTCGACCCGGACGCGGGGCGGGTGATCGTCACGCCGAACATGAACCTGTCGGGGGCGGAGGTGGTCGAGCCGCTGGAGTCGGCGTTCTCCGTGCCCGTGGCGCTGGGGAACGACTGCAACGTCGGCACGCTGGGGGAACGCTGGCTGGGCTCGGCGCGCGCGGCACGCAGCGCCGTGGGCGTCCTCGTCGGCACGGGCATCGGCGGGGGGTTTGTCCGCAAGGACAAGATCTGGCGCGGCGCGCGCGGCGCGGCGCTGGAGATCGGCCACATGGTGATGCAGATCGACGGCCCGGCGTGCGGGTGCGGCAATCGCGGCTGCCTGGAGGCGCTGGCGAGCCGGTCGGCCATCGAGCGTGATATTCGCGAGGCCGTCGCCCGCGGCCGCAGGACCGTTCTCACCGACATCCTCGACGGCGACCTGAGCCGGATCCGCAGCGGCGCCCTGGCGAAGGCGCTGGAGGCGGGCGACAAGCTGGCCACGGGCGTGCTCCGGCGTGCGGCGGAGGTGCTGGGCTACGCCTGCATGAACGTCCGCCACCTGATCGACCCGGAGGTGATCGTTCTGGGCGGGGGGGTGCTCGAGGCGTGCGGGACGTTCATGCTGCCGATCGTGCGCGAGGTGGTGTCGTCGGACTCGCTGCCCGGGGCGCGCGAGGGCGGGGGGATTCTGGCCTCGGCGCTGGAGGACGACGCGGTCGTGCTCGGGGCCGTCGCGCTCGCGCGGTCGGCGGCGGGGCGCAGCGCGTTCGACAGGGCGTACGCG
>CAZMDT010000329.1:0-361 GCA_964564965.1 uncultured Planctomycetaceae bacterium
GCCGCTCTATCCTGCTGAGCTACGGGCGCTTGCATCTGTGCCAAGGAGCCTGCCCGCCGCCGGAGAGGCCACTGTAGCATCGGCTCCCCGCCCGGTCAAGCTGAGCCGAAGCGCCCGCGGCCCACAGCGCCCGGCGCCGTTGACAACGCCCGCCGTGCCGCCTAGACTCGGCCATTCGAGTCGGTTGGCGACATCGCTCGCCGCCGCAGTTCGGTTGGGCACATGGCCATCACGCTGAGTCAGGTCGCCGCTCGCGCGGAGGTGTCGGTCAAGACGGCCGGCAACGTCATCAACCCCAGGCACCGCCACATGTACAGCGCCGCCACGCAGCGCAAGGTGCTTCGCGTGGCGCGGGAGCTAG
>CAZMDT010000329.1:371-3808 GCA_964564965.1 uncultured Planctomycetaceae bacterium
AACACGTTCGCCCGGGCGGTGCGGACGGGCAAGTTCGGGTGCGTGGCGCTGCTGCTGAGCACGGAATACGGCCGAAACACGCTACCCGGGCGTCTGCTGGACGGCATTCACGACGCGCTGGCGGGCAGCGAATATCACCTGATGCTGACGCGGCTGCCGGACGAGACGCTGACGAGCGAAGGCTTCGTGCCGCGGATTCTTCGGGAATGGATGTCCGACGGGCTGCTGATCAACTACACGGACCACATTCCGCGGCGCATGCTGGAGCTGATCGAGGAGCACAGCGTGCCGTCGGTGTGGATCAACACGAAGCTGAACGCCGACTGCATCCGCCCGGACGACTTCGACGCCGGGCGCCGCGCGGCCGGGCTCCTCATCGACCTCGGCCACCGCGACGTCGCCTACGTCGACTGCGGCCACTACCGCGCGGAGCTGGCCACCGCGCACTACAGCGCCGCCGACCGCCTGGCCGGCTACGAGGCGGCCGTGCGCGACGCCGCCCTCCGCCCGCGCCTCCTGGGCGACCGGAGCCTGCTGGAGGGCGATGTCCGCGAGGAGTGGTCGGCGCTGTTCGCCGGCTGGCTGAAGGCGGCCGACCGCCCCACCGCCGCCGTCACCTACTCCGTCCACGAGGCCTACCCCCTGCTCTGCGCCGCCCGCGAGGCCGGGCTGGCCGTCCCCGCGGACCTCTCCATCGTCACCATTGCCGATGAGCGGGTGGACGTGGCGGGGGTCCGCCTGCCCACGCTGGTCATCCCGCAGTGCGACCTCGGCCGGCGGGCAGCCGAGATGATCCTCCAGAAGGTGAGCAACCCCTCGGAGCCGCTCGACCCGGTGGTCATGCCGATGCGGCTGGAGCAGGCCGACGCCGCGGCCCCGCCGCGCAGGGCCTGACCCGCCGGCACCGGTCTTTTCTGCTCAAGTATCAGCCTTTCTATTTGACAAAGAGATGGAGACGCGATAGCATCTGTGCACGGCAACCGGTTTCCTTGACTTGAAGGCCGCACGTCAGCTCCGCCAAGCAGAGGCAGATGGCCGTAACCATAGGGCAAATCGCTGAGAAGGTCGGCGTGGCCAAGTCCACCGTTTCGCGCGTCCTAAGCGGCAAGACGGGCAACACCTACATCGGTGCCAACCGGCAGGAGCAGATCCTCCGCACGGCCCGGGAGCTGGGCTTCCGCCCCAACAGCGCCGCCCGCGCCGTCGCCACGGGGCGGTTCAACGCCGTGGCGTTGCTGCTGAGCACGCACGGCTGGCGGAGCACGCTGTCGCAGCCGCTGCTGTCGGGCGTCCACGACGCGCTCGCCGAGGCGGGCCACAGCCTCACCCTCGCCCGCCTGGTGGACGAGAAGCTCACCGACAGCCGCTTCCTGCCGCGCATCCTCCGCGAGTGGATGTGCGACGGGTTGCTCATCGACTACAACGTCGCCGTGCCCGAGGGCATGAGCGAGCTCATCGAGCGGCACCGGGTGCCGTCGGTGTGGATCAACGCCAAGCGCGACTTCGACGCCGCCCGCCCGGACGACTTCCAGGCCGGCCTCGACGCCACGCGCCACCTGCTGGGCCTTGGGCACCGCGACATTGCCTATCTCGACCTGGCGTGGGAGAAGTCCGCCAAGATCGGCACGCGCCACTACAGCAAGGAGGACCGCCTCGCCGGTTACCGCCGCGCGATGGGCGAGGCCGGCCTCGCACCGCGGCTCATCTACGACGTCGAGGGCGTGACGCTGAAGAACCTGCTGCACTACACGAGGGATGTGCTGTCACGGCCCGACCGGCCGTCGGCCGTGCTGTGCTACGGCGAGAGCAACATCGTCGAGAAGGCGGCCTGGACGGTCGGTCTGACGGTGCCCGCCGATCTGTCGGTGATGACGTTCACGAACGACCCGAACGTGATCGACGAGCTTCGGCCGACGGCAATGACGATTCCGGAGGGCGAGGTCGGGCGACGTGCGGTGCGGCTGCTGATGATGAAGATCGAGGATCCCTCCCGCAAGCTGCCGGCGGAGGTGGTGCCGTGCCCGTTCCGCAACGGATGCACGACGGCCCCGCCGCGACGCGAGCCAACGAGCTAACGGAGGCAAGCGGCGGACGCATCCGCCGCGAGCCTGGACGCAACGGCGTGACGATGAGGAACCCACTCGGATTGGGAAGGAGAAGGACGATGCAGAGGACAACGATGGCGATCATGGCGGCGGTGATCTTTGCGGCCGTTGGCGCGGCGCAGGCGAAGACGATGCAGTTTGACTTCACAACAGGCACGGTCTATTCGGGCACGAACAGCCCGGCCACGACGGAGGGCGAAACGACGGGCAGCACATGGAACAAGCTCGGCCCGGCCCCGGCGACCGTGTACGACGGGGACGGCAACGCGCTGGCCGGCGTGTCGGTGACGACGAGCCTGGGCACTTCGGGCGCCGCCGGACACGCCAAGCCCGCCGGGGCGATCCGCTCCGACATGTCGGCGAGCTACATCAAGTCGGGCCCGGTCAACAACGTGACCGTCAAGGGCTTGGCGCCCGGCGTCTACGACGTGTACGGCATGCCGCACCCGGTCCTGAGCCCGGCGATCGGCACGTACTCGATGAGCGTGAACGGCGGGGCAAGCGTGCAGGCGATGGCGGCCAACCCGACTGACGCCGCCTGGGTCGCCGGTGACAACTACGGCAAGACGACCGTCACCCTCGATAACCTGCTGGCCAACCTGGTCTTCAACGGCACCAACAGCACCAGCAACGCCCTCAACCCGTGGAGCGGCATGCAGGTCGTCCAGAAGAGCCTGCTGACGCTGCCGCAGGTGCAGGCGATTCAGTTCGACTTCCATGATGGCGTCACCGGCGATTCCTTTAACACGCCCGCGACCCTCGGCGGCGCGGACACGGGCGAGAAGTGGAACGTCATGACGACCTCCGGCACAATCGCCGCCGGAAGCCTCATTGACGGGCAGGGCAACGTCGTCCTCGGCGCCTCGGCTGCCCTCGCCGGGGGGCTGGGCAGCGGCACCGCCGGCGACCCCGGCGGGGCGCTCAGCACACCCACGACCCAGGACTACCTCAAGAACGTCGCCTTCACCGACAGCTTCACGGTCAGCGGCCTGGAGGCGGGTACCTACGACGTGTACGCCTTGCCGAGCTGGGTCCTGGCCGGCGGCATCGGGACGTACGACATGTCGGCGAACGGGCAGGGGAGCGTTCAGTGCCTGGCGCTTCCCGGCAGCCGCGACAACTCCGCCTGGATAGAGAACAACAACTACGGCCTGGACGTGGTGACCATCGGCGCGGGCGAGGACATCGTCCTGGACCTGAGCAACAGCAGCCAGAACGGGCTGAACCCGTGGTCGGGCGTGGTGCTAATCAAGCACTCGGCCGCCCCGCCCTTGATCCCCGAGCCGGTCACGATGGCCCCAGGCCAATCCGGGCTCGAGTCCCCGTCCCCCA
>CAZMDT010000330.1:0-3802 GCA_964564965.1 uncultured Planctomycetaceae bacterium
CCCGCTCCGCGTCCGTCATCTGGAGGTCGGACAGGTGCATGGAGCCGGAATCGTCGATGAGGATGGCGATGGCCCGGCGGACCTCGTCGGTGAGGTTGAGCGAGTGCACCGGCTGGGTGAGCATGCCGATGATCAGCAGCACCAGCAGCGTGCGCAGGGCCACCAGGGCCAGGCCCGCCTTCCGCGAGACCGTCTTCCGCTCCAGGCTGTACAGGCCGACCAGCACCTCCACGCACAGCGCCCCGAGCAGCGCCAGCAGCCACAGCGCCCAGTTCGTCGTCAGCACCAGCCAGCGCAGGGCCACCTGCGACAGCAGGAGCAGCGTGCTGAACCCGAGAAGCAGTCGCAGCGCCCGGCCGGCCCAGACCGGAGCCGGGCTGTCCTTCAGGTAGCGCTTCAGGAAGTGCGAGGCCACCCACAGTCCGGCGGCGATGACGGCGAGCATGACGAGCAGAACCGTCGGCATGCTGGGCGGCAGCGTGTAGTGATCCTTGACTGTCAGCATCACGGTTTCCCTGCGGTTTGGGGTTGCCGGGACGGCAGCGCCACGAGCTGCTTGGCGCGGGCACGGTACGACCGGATGTCCTCAGCCGACGTTCCGAAGGTGACGGCCTCGGCCGTCGTCATGCGGCGCTGGGCCGCAATCCATCGCGTCAGGGCAATCTCCCCCACGAGCAGCAGCAGCACGCCGATGGCAAGGTATCGCCACAGCGGTGGCCCGGGGGCGTCGCCCACCACGGCACGGCTCAGGTCCCGCGTGTTGTTGACGGTGGTGAACTTGATGCCCTCGGCCTTGAAGTAGTCCGTGAGCTTCGCCTGGTCGTTGTCGCTGAGGACGGACAGCCGGCTCTCCGCGGGATCGCCGACGACGACGTAGGGAATGCCCTTCTGCTCGGCCGGCGTGTCCTTCAGCAGCTTCTCGGCCAGACGCGGCGGAAGCTGGATGCGGTACAGCCCCGGCTCCTCCGTGCGGTTGAAGCTGGCGCGGACGGCCGTCTTGCCTTCCTTCTCGTCCCACTGGAACGAGACGGGCAGCGGCATCTCGGGCAGGACTTCCTTTCCGTCGGGGTCGAGGCGAACCTTGAAGGCCTTCACCTCAGACGCGAGGTTCCTCGGCAGGCGCCCTTCGAGCATCGCCAGGCGAATCTCCATGCCGGGCTCGATGTTGTTGTCGGCCATGCCGGCCTCGGCGAGGCGGAACACCAGCTCGTGAAGGAGCGGCACGAAGCAGTTCCGCCGGGGCAGGTTGGTGTCGTGCCCGTCGAACGACACGGTGGCGAGCATGACGGTGCCCTTGTCCACCGGGCGCTCCAGCAGCAGCGGCGCCCCGTTGTCCAGCGTGCCGACGACGGGAATCTTCTCGTCGTCGAAGCTCGTGACCGTCCAGAGGACCGAGACCGCGGCGTCGGCAATGTCCGACTCGCCTTCGTCGATCAGGCGGCGAAGCCCGGCGACGCTGAAGCTCTTGAGCGACAACGGGACCGGGTCGGCCAAGGGGGTGCGCTTCTCCGGCAGCTTCGCCGGCATCAGCCGGCGGCCCGTCTCGGTGAGCCAGTCGTTGTAGAAGGCCCCCTGGACGCGGTCGCCGGCGAGGACCAGCAGCCCCCCGCCGCCCGAGACGTAAGCGGCGAGCTTCCTGGCCGCCGCCTCGGGCAGCCGGGGCACGTTCGCCAGGATGACCGCCCGGTACGCGCCGAGGTCCGTGGCCTCATCGAAGTCGGTGGCGTCGATGACGGTCGGGGCGGCGATGCTCTCGACCTTCTCGCGCCGGCGTTCGGCGCCGCCGGGGCGGTCCTCGCCGCCGGGCTCGCCCGCCCCGCCCTTTGGGTTGTCCTTCTCCTCCGCCAGCGACAGCGCAATCCGGGCAAAGCCGGTGCCGCTGTCCTCGATGTTCTTCGAGGGCGCCCCCTCGATCAGCAGCACCGGCAGCTTGTCGATCACGCTGATCACGCGCGAGGCGACGTTGTCGATCTCGATCTCATCCTCCGCGGCGGTCAGCCGGGCCGTCACCACGTGTGGCCCCGACTGCTCGAACTCGTGCTCGAACGTCGCCACCTCGCTGCCGTCCTGCGGGATGTCCTTGATGTCCTGCCGGGGACGCTGGTCGGTGCCCTCAATCAGCAGCTCCACCCGGGCGCCGGTCACCGGCTGGTCGCCGTGGTTCCGCACGGTCACCCGGATCTTGACCGGGCGGTGCTTCGCGACGATCGTCTGGGAGACCTCGATCCCCGTCAGCGTGCCGTTGACCACCTCCTCGGGCAGGGGCAGCTTCCGGCAGATGATCTGAGGCCGGCGCGTGCCCTCCTCGCCGGCCATCCGCTTCGCCTGGCCTTGCCACGCCGCCTCATTCGACAGGTTCCACGCCACGTCCTGCATGTCGCCGATGAGGATGATGCGCTGGGTGGTGTTGTGGCCGGCCTTGGCGGCGTCGAACCCGCCCTGGAGGGCGCGGAGGGCGTGCATCGAGCCGCCGCTGGGCTGGAGGTCGCGCAGGGCGCGTTCGATGGCGGCCCGGTCGGCCGTCGGGCCCGGGAGCACCTCACGCGGCAGCGAACCCGCCACGATCAGGCTCACCGTGTCGGAGGGATGACAGGTCTTGAGAATCTCGCGGACCTCCGCGATGCCCTGCTCGAAGTTGGTCCGTCCCTGCCCGCCGGCCCGCAGGCCCATCGACACCGACCCGTCGAGCACGACCGCCAGGTCCTTGCCGCCGCTGTCCGAGGGCCACAGCCGCTTCTGGGAGTAGTACTCGGCGGCGGACGTGGCGCCGGCGAGGAAGATCAGCGCCGCGGCCACCAGCAGCAGGCGCCACCGCGCCCGCGCGTACCGCCACATCGCCCCGGCGATGCCGATGCAGATGACGGCCGCGATGAACGCCGGCAGCACCAGCCCCCAGGGGATCATGGACTCCTCGATCAGGAAGGGCCCGGCGACCGCCAGCACCACCAGCGCCACCAGCAGGCACCGGAGCACCATGAGGATGATCTCCTCCAGCATGATGCGCCGGTTCCGGGCCGCCACCGAGCCGAGCAGGAAGCGCATCGCGCCCCACTCCACGACCCGCGCGCGGCGGCGGTTGAGCAGGTGGATGATGATGGGAATGGCCACGGCCGCCAGGGCCGCCAACATGGCTATGTGCCTGAAACCCACGGTCGCACCTTATCCTCTGCGGCTCCGCCCGCCCGCGGCGGGGCGAGGCCTACTTGCCCTTGCCCTTCCGCTCCGCCAGGTACGTCGCGAGCGCTTCCACGAACGTCTGCCGGGTCGATAGCTGCACGTAGTCGATGCTCATCTGCCCGCAGCCCATCTCGATGCGGCGGACGTGGCGGCGGACCTGGTCGAGGTACTCGGCCCGGATGGCGCGCGGGTCGAGCTGCACCCGCTGCCCGGACACCTCGAGATCACGGAAGTCGGTGAACTGCGCGAACGGGAAGGTCAGCTCCTCCTCCGCCATCAGGTGCAGCACGATGACCTCGTGCTTGCGGTAGCGGAAGTGGTGCAGGGCGCTCAGAATCTCGTCGGGATCGTCGAACAGGTCCGAGATCACGATGATCAGCCCGCGCCGGTGGGCCCGCTCGGCGATGTCGTGGAAAATCGGCGACAGCGCCGTCTCCTCCCCCGGCGTGGTGCTCGAAAGCTCGGCGAGAATCACGCGGAGGTGGCTGACGCGGCTGCGGGCGGGAATGTACCGCCGGATCGCCGTGTCGAAGGTCACCAGCCCGACGGCGTCCTGCTGATGGATGAGCAGGTGCGTCAACGACGCCGCCAGGTACTGCGCGTACTCGAACTTGTTCAGGCACCT
>CAZMDT010000331.1:0-3758 GCA_964564965.1 uncultured Planctomycetaceae bacterium
GATCGGCGCGTTTTTGCCCGCCGCCGGATTGCGCAGCGCCACCTCGACCGCGTCCACGCCCGCCACACCGAGGTTGTGCAGCACGCCGGGGTTCTCGCCTTCGGTCTCGGCGGCGCGGATGCTCGCCAGCAGGGCCCCGTGCGGGTTCTTGCCCTGTCCCTCCATGTACCCGCGCACGCCCCACGCCAGCCCGTTCGTCGGCGACAGCACCGACAGCTCGTTGGCCCCCACCCGGGCGATCCTCGGCAGGCCGAACTTCAGCATCCGCCGCATGTACGCGTCGTACAGCTCGACGCTCCTGCGGTCGATGGACCGCCCGCGGGTGAAGGCCTTCACCGCCTCCCCGGGGCTGCTGGCCGTCTTGATCTCCTCGACGGCCTGGGCCAGTTCACGCTGCTGGTCGGGCGTCAGGGCCTCCTCGCCCGCGGCGGCGAACGGCCACGCCAAAACCACCATCGCCAGGATCGTGCGAACCATGGCGGACTCCTCTGGCAGATATACGCCGATTCCCATGTTAAACGGGCGGGGCGGGCGAGTGTTTCGCCGGCACCCGCCGCGTCAGCTCCCGCCCTTGATCCCGGCGAGCAGGGCCTTGGCGGGCGCGGCGGCCTGCGTGGCGGCGTGCTGCTCGACGATCTCTCGGAGAATCTCGCTCGCCTTGTCGGGCATGCCGTGGCGCAGGTAGAGCTGCGCCACCTTCAGCCGCTGGGCCGCCACGACCTCCGGATCCGGCGGGCCCGCACGGTCCGGGCGGACCGGCACGTACTCGACCACGGGCGTCACCGTGCCGTCGACGGCCGGGGGATCCCAGCGGAAGGCCTGCTCGATGCGCGACACGGCCTGGTCGCGTTCAGCCTGGAGGGCCTGCAACGCCTTCTCCTCCTTCGCCAGCTCGCCGGCCACCAGCTCGCCCTGCTTCCGGACGGCGTAGGACTGCTGGCGGAGCTGGTCGACGGCGCGTTCCTCGGCCCGGATGCGGTCGCGCAGCTCGGCCCGGCGGAGGCGGCGGTAGTCCTGGGGGTAGGTCCCGTGGGTCGGGTCGTACCAGTAGTAGTAGTACAGCTCGTACTCCAGGCTGTCGATCAGCCGCCGGCGCGAGTCGATATCCTCGAGGATCATGCGGTACTGCGTCTCAAGGGCGGCGAGCTTCTCGCGGATCTGGCGGACGGCCTCCTCGGCGGGGGGCAGCTGCTCGGCATACTGCGCCCGGGCCTCCGCCTGGCGCTTGAAGGCGGCCACGACGCGGTCGTACGCCCGCACGTAGGCGGGCTGCTCCGCCAGCGCCGGGAGGATCGCCTCCAGCCAGCGGCGGGTGGCGGCGGCGACCGGGGGCGGGTCGGGGGTGTGCTCGTACCAGGCGGCGAGCTGCCCGGTGTTGTTCAGGACGGACGGGTTGTCCGGCAGCTTCCGCAGGGCCACAACGTGCGCCTCGAACGACGCCGCCAGCTCGCCCTTCGTGCCGTGCAGGTACCCCACCACCGCCGATGCCAGCCCGTGCTCCGGGTCCATCGACAGCAGCGCCCGCGCCGGGTAGATCGCCACCTGCGGCAGGCCGAACTTCAGCATCCGCTTCAGGTACGCCTCATGCAGCGCCACGCTGCGGGGGCGCATGGCGTTGGCCCGCGCATAGGCCGACGCCGCGTCCGAGGGGCTCTGCGCCGACTTCACCAGGCGAACGAGCAGGGCGAACTGCTGGTCGGCGCTCATGGCTGGCGCGCCCGGCTGCGTGGCCGGCTCGCCCCCCGCTGCCGCGATGGCCGCCCCCAGCACCACCCAGATCGTTGCAGCGCGCCTGCCGTTCATGGTCAACTCCCGCCCTGATATCGAGGCCCATATCATACTAGACGGAAGGGCCGGCGCGAAGTTGCAGGAAACCGCCCGGCCCGCCCCCCCGCCGGCGTTGACCGCCCCCCCCCGCCGGCGGTACGATGCCGCCGTGATCGTCGTCATCGACAACTACGACAGCTTCACCTACAACCTGGTGCAGCGGATCGGCGAGCTGGGGCGGGGCGACGCCCTGCGGGTGATCCGCAACGACCGCATGCCCCCCGAGGCCGCCGAGCAGGAGTGCCGCCCCACGCACCTGATTATCTCCCCCGGGCCGTGCACGCCCAACGAGGCCGGCCTGAGCTGCGAGTTCGTCCGCTATTTCCACGGGAAGATCCCCATCCTCGGCGTCTGCCTCGGGCACCAGTGCATCGGGCAGGTGTTCGGGGGCGCCGTCGTGCGGGCAGGGCGGCTGATGCACGGCAAGACCAGCGACATCCGCCACGACGGGCGCGGCGTGCTGGCCGGCCTGCCGAACCCCTTCACCGCCACGCGCTATCACAGCCTGGTGGTCGATCCGGCCGGGCTGGACGCCGACATCGAACAGACCGCCTGGACCGTCGACCAGGACGAACTCATGGGCCTCCGCTCCAGGACGCACCCCACCGAGGGCGTCCAGTTCCACCCCGAGAGCTTCCTCACCGACGTCGGGCACAAGCTGCTCGAGAACTTCCTGAAGCTCTAGCGCTTCCGTCTCCGGCCGCAGGCAGCAGAGCAGGCGGGTGCCGGTTCTCCGGCTGGAGCGTCCCCAGGCCGGTGTTCCCGTTGCCCGCTAATCCTCGTCCTTGTCGCGGCGGTCTTCGGCGCGGAGCTTGTCGGCCTCGGCCGACAGGCGGGCCGCGAATGCCTCCGGCGGGAACGGCTGCCCCCCGAACAGCCCTTTCTCCACCTGCTGCCAGTCGGCGACGACGAGGAGCCGCCCGCCCCCGCGGAGCCGGCGGATGTCGCGGGCCAGCTTCTCCATGTCCTTCGGCTTCCGCTTGTAGTGGGGGATAAGGCAGGCGGTCATGTCGTTGTCGAGGTAGGCCTGGGCGTCGGAGAGCTTGTCGCCGATGCCGAGGCGGACGTTGGGGAAGGCCTCGCGGAGCGCGGCGAGCCGGGCGGCCTTGTAGCTGCCGCTGGAGCCGAGCAGGTCCTCCAGCTCGCTGACCATCACGGGCGCCCTCGGAAAGCCGTGGTCGGCGAGCCACTGCTTGCTCTTGTGGGTGAGGATGTCCGGGCGCTGGGTGAGGTAGACGAGGCAGTAGCCTTTGGCGATGCGTTCGGTGACGCGGGCGGCGTCGGGCATGGCGTCGGCCCCGCCGAGCAGCACCTTCCAGAAGCCCGAGGCCACGACGGTGTGGTCGAGGTCGACGACGGCGATGGGGGTATCCTGGGCCCGGGCGGCGACCAGCAGCGGCGCCGGCGGGACCTTGACCGCGTCGGCGTAGTCGTCGTCCTCGGGCGGTTCGAGGATTCGCGCGGTGAAGGGGTAGTCGCCGGCGGCGGGGGGCGTCCAGGAGATGCGGGCGTAGCCCTCCTCGTCGGTGACGTCGGTGCCGAGGAGTTCCTCGCCGCGGTAGAAGCCGATGGTGGCGCCGTCGAGCTCCCTCAGGCTCCGCGCCGACTCGAGCCGGACGGCCAACTCCACCGGCTGGCCGGGATAGGCCAGCGTGTCGAAGGCGAAGAAGATCACCCCGTGCTCGGCCCCGCCCACGTACCCGCCGAGGGAGTAGCCGATCTGCTTGACCGCATCCACCCAACTGCACCCGGCCAGCAGGCAGAGCCAGAGGGCCGCAATGAGGCGTGCGTGCTTCACGGTGGCATGTCCCGCGGCATCGTCGCCAGCATTATAGCGGGTGCGGCGGGCGATGTCGCGGGCGGGCCCGCGGCGGCGGGAGCCGCCGGGGCGGGTGCAGCGGGGGGCGTCAGGGGTTCTGGCGGCGGGCCTC
>CAZMDT010000332.1:0-3752 GCA_964564965.1 uncultured Planctomycetaceae bacterium
CCAGGATGTCGCGCCGTGATCGCCGGAACTGCCCCGCCCGGCGTGATGCCGACGCCACCAACGGGGCCCAGGCCTCGCCGAGCAGGAAGAACATCAGGCTCCCACGGCGCCGGAACTCTTCCTTCACCTGCTCGGAGCTCGGGCCTCCATCGCCCGCTGGCGGCAGGCTGAGCAGCGGGTTCCGCCATAACCATCGGGGACGAAGGCGGCTAACCAGCCAGCGAACTATCGCGACGGCGAACATCCCGACGAAGGCGATCAGCACCATCAGCAGAACCTCACGGGCCAAATGCCCGTACAGGCGGGCGAACCCCTCGGTCCGGGTCCACAGCAAGGGGCGAATCGGGGCCGAGCGGAGGCTCACGCCGCCGGCACCGATCAGCGCCGCCAGCAGGGCACCCTCGGCCCGGGCACCGATCGTCACCAGGGCGCACAAGGCCGCCAGGCCCCAGAGCGTCGCGGCGAACATTGCCGCCGTGCCGTAGCTGCCGGTCGGCACGAGCGCGAAGGGCTCGCGCGGGTCGACCGGCCTGATGACCGGCCACAGCAGGAAGTACGTGACCGCCAGGGCCGCCACGGCGGCCAACTGAACCTGTATTTTCTCCAGCAGATGGACCCGCCTCTGGCTCATGTCACGGCTCGACAGCCTCCCCCACAGCCGGTAGAATCCGCACCTCTTCGCCGCATGCGACGGCGCATCGTACCGGCACGACCCCGAGAAGGCAAACAAATGGAGCACCAGGCTGTCAAGAGGCTCACGGCGCGTGCGGTGCCGCTGAACAAGCGCATCGTTCTTCCGGAGGCGAGCGACCCGCGCGTGGTCCGCGCCGCGGCCGAGGTCTCCCGCCGTCGCTATGCCCGCCTCGTCCTCCTCGGGGACGAGAAGCAAATCCGGGCCCTCTTGGAGCAGGCCGGCGCCGACCTCGCCGGCGTGGAGATCGTTGATCACATGAAGGATGCCTCGCGGGGCGAGTACGTGAAGCGGCTTCACGAGCGCCGGGCCTCGAAGGGCCTGACACGCGCCGGCGCGGAGGCGCTGCTCCGCAGCACGGTCTACTACGGTGCGATGATGACAGGCAGCGGGCGATGCGACGGCATGGTGGCCGGCAGCATCTGCCCCACGCGGGATACGGTGCGGAGCGCTCTGTACGGCGTGGGCACCGCACCGGGCTGCACGACCGTCAGCTCTTGTAGCCTCATGGACACCCTCGTGCCGGAAGTTGGCGCGGACGGGTCGCTGATCTTCGCCGACACCGGCGTCGTGCCCGAGCCCACCGTCGAGCAGCTTGCCGACATCGCCCTGGCTGCGGCCGATGCCGCGCGCGTCCTGCTCGATGCCGAGCCGCTGGTGGCCATGCTGAGTTTCTCGACGAAGGGCTCCGCCACCAGCCCGGCCGTGGAGAAGGTGATCCAGGCGACGAAGCTCGTCCGCCAGCGGCGGCCGGAGCTCAAGGTGGACGGCGAGCTTCAGCTCGACGCGGCCGTCGTGCCGGCCGTGGCCGCCCGGAAGGCACCGGACTCACCCGTGGCCGGAAGAGCGAACACGCTGGTATTCCCCGACCTGTCCTGCGGGAACATCGGCTACAAGCTGGTGGAGCGCCTGGGAAAGGCCACGGCCCTCGGGCCGCTGCTGCTGGGCCTCGCGCGCCCCGTCAACGACCTGTCCCGTGGGTGCCGGACGGAGGACATCGTGCTGATCACGGCCATCACGGCCGTTCAGGCAGCAGGGGCAACGCGGGCTCGCCCGGATGCCGGCGGCGCCCGTTAGGCCGCCGCGGCGGGCGGCTCAGTCCGACATGGCCTCTTCGATACTGCGATGGAGGGGAAACAGCTTGGTCAGGCGCGTGGTTTCGAACAGCTTCCGGACCTCCGGCTTTGGGTCCACCAGGAGAATCCGCCCGTCGTAATGGCGGCTCTTCAGGTGGGCCGAGATGATCGCGCCGAGCCCCGCGGAGCAGATGAAGTCCATCCGCGACAGGTCCAGGATGATCTTCGGGACCTGGCGCTTGGCCAAGCCTTCCAGGCGAGCCAGGATGTCGTCGGCTTCGGCGATGCCGACCACGATCGCAGCCGACGGCGCCTCTTCCACATCGAGCTGAAGTGAGATGTCGGATTCGTCCGCCATGGCTGGCCGCCTCACGTGTTGCGCTTGACCATGTGAACCTGGTTCCCTCGGTCGTTGAACCGGACCTCGTCCATGTAGGCCTTCATGAGCATGATGCCCCGCCCCGACGGTTTCTCGAGGTTCTCGTCGATTGTCGGGTCCGGGACGCTCGAGGGGTCGAACCCGTCGCCATCGTCCGTGATGGTGATCGCGGCGCAGCGGTCGCTCACGTCGTAGGCAATGCTCACCGTCCTGGTGGGGTCGCGGTGGTTGCCGTGGTTGATGGCGTTGTTGAGGCCCTCCTCCAGCGCCAGCCGAATCGCGAACGCCACCGACCCGCTGTAGCCCCGCCGCGAGACCTCCGCCAGGATCAGGCGCTCGGCCTCCCGGGCCGCCTCGAGACTGGATGCTATCTGCAACTCCTTGGCCAAGGCTGCTCCCCGCGGATCAGAGGGACGCTGAGCGCCCCGTCCTCATGCTTCCTGCACACCCAGGCTCCCCAGGGCTTCGGCCAGTGAGCCGTGAATCTCGAATATCTCGTTCAGCCGCGTGATCACGAACACCTCGTGGATCTTCGGCTCGATGTTGGCCAGCCTGAGCTCTCCGCTCTTCTCCCGGATGCGCTTGTGAATGGTGATAAGCATCCCGAGGGCGCTGGAGGACATGTGAGAGACACCGTCGAAATCCAGGACGAGCCGGGGCTGGCCAGCTCCGGCGGCCAGGGCGCTCAGCTGCTGGCCGATCTCGGAGATGCTGATCTCGTCGAGGATCTTCTTGTCGGCAAAGCCGACGATGGTCACGCCGTCTCGGACGGACACTTTCAGTCGCGAACTCTCTTGAGGCATCGCGCTCGCTCTCCTCTTGAGGACCTTCACACGAGCAACTGCACAATATTAAGCAGGATGCTCAGCGCCAATGCAACAGCCAGTATGATCACAAGGGTGCTGCCCTGTGCGGGCTTCGGTGGCACGGCCTCCTCGGCCGGGGCAGTCGCCTGCCCCTCGTCCGCCAGTCCGCTCAGCACGCTCGAGTCAATCTGTTTCCGCGCT
The DNA here is from genome assembly GCA_964564965.1 of uncultured Planctomycetaceae bacterium. Taxonomy (GTDB): domain Bacteria; phylum Planctomycetota; class Phycisphaerae; order SM23-33; family SM23-33; genus CAZMDT01. The sequence goes on from CAZMDT010000332.1 coordinate 3,154, forward strand.
TGCAGCGGCGGCTCGCCCGCCTGGATGGCCTCTAGATCAAGCAGCAGGTCGCGGGTCGAGGCGTAGCGACGCCGCCTGTCCTTGGCCATCATCACCTCGACGACCTCGCCCAACCCGGCTGACAGGCTGGTGTTGATGTGGTCCGGCGGCACCAGCGGCTCCTTGAGATGCTTGTGCATCACGGCCGCAGGCGTGGGCCCCTCGAACGGAACCTTCCCTGTCACCAAGTGGTACAGCGTAGCTCCCAGCGAGTAGATGTCCGCCCGGAAATCGATGTCGACCTCGCCACGGACCTGCTCCGGGCTGATGTAGTAGGGCGTCCCGTAGGCCCGGCCCGCTTCGGCGAAGGCCGTATCCGCGTCGGCCGCCACCCGCGCCAGCCCCATGTCGGCCAGCTTCGCCAGGCCTTCCGTCGTGATCATGATGTTCTTCGGCTTCACGTCACGGTGAATCAGGCCCTGCGAATGCGCGTGGTCCAACGCCCGGGCGATCTGGATGATGATCTCGAGGGCCTCCGCCTCCGAGAAGACCTTGCCCGCGGCCAAGTCGTCGTAGAGCGCGTGCCCCTCCACGTACTCCATGACGAAGTAATGGTACCC
>CAZMDT010000333.1:0-3749 GCA_964564965.1 uncultured Planctomycetaceae bacterium
GCTCTCCAGGTCCACGCGATTGACGGCGAGGATGAGGTCGTCGCCTCGCGGCAGCAGGAGCAGCGCGCCACGGTAGGCCGCCCGCTCGAACGCCACCTCGCTCGCCGACAGCGGCTCCACGGACACCAGGCGTCCCGTCGCCTCGATCGCCCCGATGCGCCAGCTCGCGCCGCGGCGCGTGACTGCCGTGGGGGGCATCGGACCGTCGGATTCGGCGACGGCTCGCCCGTCGACGTAGACGCGGCACGGCCCGGCCGTCGCCACCGTCGCCTGGGCGATCGGCCCCGGCCTGAGGCGCACGCGAATGATGGGGACGCCGTCGAACCGCAGCGGCTCCCGGGGCACGGGGGCCTGTCCGGTGCCGCGCAGGTCGCCGCGCTCGCAGCTCGACAGCGACACGATGAGCACCGCGGCGAGCAGGCAGAGCGAGAAGGCGGCGGCCAGGACGGCGAGGCGCTTGGGCGTCAGGCGTGAGTTGGTCCACATGGCAACGGCACCCACGACCGGCCCGTTCGCGCCCCCCCCCCCGCCGGGGCGAGGGAGACACCACGGGCCTGTTAATGTCTGTCAGCTCGCGGGGGCCGGATCCGCGCCCGGCCGTGGCGGGTTACGTCGTCTCCCGCAGCTTCAGGCCGTACTCCGCGAGCTTCTGCTTGACCTCGTTGAGGCTGGTCTGGCCGAAGTTCCGGCAGGCGAGCAGGTCGGCGTCGGTGCGGGTGACGAGCTCGCCGAGCGTTCCGACCTTGAGCGACTCCAGAGCGTTATTGGCGCGGACGGACAGCCCGAGCTTGGCCACGGGGGTGGCCAGCACGCCTTCGTCATTAACGGAGAGGGGCTCGAACAGGTCGGCGAACTGGGTGCCCTCTTCGAGCGCCTGGCCGAGGCGGAGGCCCTTGGCGGCCAGCATCTCCTTGATCTCCTTCAGCGACGTTTCGCCGAAGTTCTTGTACGCCAGCAGATCGGTCTCGGTGGTCTTGATGAGGTCGCCGAGCGTCCGGATGTTCATCTTCTTCAGGCAGTTCCGGGCGCGTACCGACAGCTCGAAGTCCGTCACGGGGATATCCAGCACCGCGTTGCGACGCGCCAGACGCCGTGCCTGATCCTCGTCGTAGTACATTGTCTTCGAGGCCGTCACGTCCCGAACGAACAGCCGCGCCCGCGGGTGACTCGGGTTCGTCGCCAGGATCGCCCTGAGCGCATCGACGGCCTTGTCGTACTCCCCGGCGTCCTCGTACAGCACCGCGAGGTTCAGCAGCGCGTTCGCGTGGATGGGCGGGCTCTGGACGCACTCCCTGTAAAGCTCGATGGCCCGATCCTCCGCGCCGTGCAGGTCGAGGTAGTACGCCAGGCGGAACGTCGCCCCCGAGTGGGAACCATCGATGGCCCGCACGCGCTCGTAGCAATCGGCGGCCTCTTCGCCCCGGCCGGACAACTCGTTCACCAGACCCCGGCGGTACAGCCAGCCGGGCGCATCGCCCAGGCGCTTTTCGAGCTTCCGCAGCGCCGCGTCGGCGGCGTCGAGGTCGCCCGTCAGCGCCTTCAGTTCGATGAGTTCCAGCTCGATGGCGTCGGCGTCCCACCCGCGCGCCTGGGCCCGCTCGAACTCCTCCGTCGCCTTGTCGTTCTCCCGCAGGTGCTTGTAGCACAGCGCCTGGAAGTAGCGCCGGTCCTTGTTGTCGGTCGCGTTGGACAGCGCCTCCAGCGCCTGCGAGAACCGGCAGAGGACGAACCGCACGATGCCGATCTTGAGCGCCGCCCCCCCGCGCGGCTCGGGGTCAGCCGCCACGAGCTTCGCCAGGATGCTCTTGAACTTCCCGGCGGCGTCCGGCACCTCGAACAGCAGCTTCAGCGCCTGCTCGTAGTCCTCATGCGTCCACGTGTCCTTCGCGACGATCTCACCCAGTGCGTCGTGAGCCGCTTGGGCCATGCCTTCTCTCCCGTCTTGGCGCCTGTACGCGCCCCGCACGTTGGCCTGGTGGGGCAGATCGGGTATTATAGCCCGAACCCCGCCGGCTGCAACTGCATCTGCGCCGGGCAGAAAGCCCCGTGAACGCCCCAGAGCCCCGACAGCCCGTTCATCTGATCATCAACCCGCGAAGTGGCTACGGCAGCGGGCGGCACGCCCTGGGGGACCTGCGTCTGGCGGCCCGGCGGGCGGGGGTGAAGCTGGCGGAGTACACGACGCGCGGCCCGGGCGACGCGACCCGCCGCGCCGGCGAGGTGGCAGGCGAGGCCGGCGCCGTCGTCGTCTGGGGCGGCGACGGCACCGTCAGCGAGGTGGCGCGGGCGCTGGCCGGCACGGGTGTGGCCATGCTGGCCTGTCCCGTCGGCACCGAGAACCTCCTCGCCACCGAGCTGCGCGTCCCCTCCGACCCGCGCGAGATCATCGACATCCTCCGCCACGGCGACCTCGTCGAGTGCGACGTCGGCACCGTCAACGGGCAGCACTTCCTGATGATTATCGGCGTCGGCTTCGACGGCGAGGTCGTCCGCCGGCTCGCCGCCAAGCGGACCGGGCACATCTCGCACCTGAGCTATTTCTGGCCGATCTGGCGGACGTTCTGGGAGCACGACTTTCCCCGGCTGCGGATCACGGCCGGCGGGGAGGGGCTGTTCGACGACTTCGGGCTCGCGTTCGTGGGCAACATCTCGCGCTACGCCGTGGGGCTGCGCATCTGCCGCGACGCCGTCTTCGACGACGGGCTGCTCGACCTGGTCGTCTTCTCCTGCCGCCGACAGACGCGCCTGATGCTGCACGCCGCCTGGACGCTGCTCCGCCGCCACCCGCTCAAGGGCGACGTGGTCTATCGTCGGCTCCGCAGCGTGCGGATCGAGACGGACGAGCCCACCCCCAGCCAGGTCGACGGTGACGTGGGGCCCAGCACGCCGCTCGACATCACCGTGGCGCCGGGCCGGATCAGACTGATCGTGCCGCCGCGCCCGGCGCGCCGGGATTGGGCCATCTGGCCGTGGGGCTCCCCGAGCGCAACGTAAGGCGCTCGGGCCCCCGGTGAGGAGACAACCCGTGACGAACGGACCGAAACCGTGCAGAATCGGCGAGGCGGTCATCGGGGCGGGCGAGGCCGTGCTCATCGCCGGGCCTTGCGTCGCCGAGAGCCTGGAGCTGTGCCTGGAGGTCGCCCGCCGGCTGAAGGACGTCTGCGGGCGGCTCGGCGTCGCCTGCATCTTCAAGGCCAGCTATGACAAGGCCAACCGCACCAGCGCCTCCAGCTTCCGCGGCCCGGGGCTGAGCACCGGGCTCGAGTGGCTGGCGACCGTCCGCGAGACGGTCGGCCTGCCGGTGCTGTCGGACATTCACGAGCCCGCCCAGGCGGCGCCGGCCGCCGCCGTGCTCGACTGCCTCCAGATCCCCGCCTTCCTCTGCCGACAGACGGACCTTCTGGAGGCGGCCGGGCTGACCGGCAAGGCCGTCAACATCAAGAAGGGGCAGTTCATGGCTCCCTGGGACATGCAGCACGCGGTGCACAAGGTCCGGGCCGCCGGCAGCGAGAACGTCCTGCTAACCGAGCGGGGGACGTGCTTCGGCTATAACCGCCTGGTGGCCGACCTGCGGGCGATCCCGGTGATGCGGCAGTTTGCCCCGGTGGTGTTCGACGCCACGCATGCCGTGCAGGCCCCGGGCGGACTCGGCGACGCCTCCGGAGGCCAGCGGGAGCACGCCCCCCTGCTGGCGGCAGCGGCGATCGCCGTCGGGGCCGACGCGCTGTTCATCGAGACCCATCCCGACC
>CAZMDT010000334.1:0-3731 GCA_964564965.1 uncultured Planctomycetaceae bacterium
CGTCGCGGGGCAGGCGAAGTACGGATTCTGGAACCGGTTCTTCAGGGTGATCCGCGACGCCGTCGGCGTCCGCTGGATGCAGGACCGGACGGTGCTTTACGAGGCGGACGAATGCCCGCGCGACTGACCCTCCCGGCGGCCGCCGGCGCCTCCCGCGCCCGTTGCGGGCGGCCGGCCCGCCTGATACATTTGGACGGCCCCCAGAACCTGCATGACGGAGCATTCCGTGGCCACTGAAGGACCGAACGACATCGACCGCGACGCGCCGACCGCTGCCAGCAACGCGCCGGTGATACACGAGGGCGAGCGCGTCGAAGAGATGGCCATCGAGGATGAGCTGCGCGAAAGCTACCTCACCTACGCGATGAGCACGATCGTGGACCGGGCGTTGCCCGACGTTCGCGACGGTCTGAAGCCCTCTCAGCGCCGCGTGCTGGTGGCGATGAACGACCTGGGCCTCGGCCCGCGGTCGAGGCACAAGAAGTGCGCGAAGATTGCCGGCGACGCCTCCGGCAACTACCACCCGCACGGGGAGACGATCGTCTATCCCACGCTCGTCCGCCTCGGGCAGGACTGGAACATGCGCCATCCGCTGGTCGATCCGCAGGGGAACTTCGGGTCGATCGACGGCGACCCCCCGGCCGCCATGCGGTACACCGAGGCGCGGATGTCCGCCGCCGCGCTCGAGATGATGCAGGACCTGAACCTCGACACGGTGGACATGCAGCCGAACTACGACGACACGCGGACGGAGCCGACCGTCCTGCCGGCGAAGCTGCCGAACATGCTGGTCAACGGGTCGCAGGGGATCGCCGTGGGGATGGCGACGAGCATCCCGCCGCACAACCTCGGGGAGGTCTGCGACGCGCTGGTGCACCTGATCGGGCACCCCGACGCGACGCTCGGGGAGCTGATGCGGTTCATCAAGGGTCCGGACTTCCCGACGGGCGGGCTGATCTGCGGGCGGCAGGGGATCGTCGAGGGCTACACGACGGGGCGCGGGCGGCTGACGGTGCGGGGGCGGCTGCACACGGAGCAGGTGCGCGGCGGGAAGACGCAGGTCGTCGTGACGGAGATTCCGTTCCAGGTGCTGAAGAGCACGATCGTCGAGCGGACGGCGGCGGCGGTGAAGGCGGGGCGGATTCCGGACGTCGCCGACGTGCAGGACCACTCGGACCGGACGGGCATGCGCATCGTCGTGGAGCTCCGGAAGGGCGCCGAGCCGGAGGTGGTCATCAATCAGCTCTTCCGATACACGCCGCTTCAGTCGACCTTCAGCATCATCAACATCGCGCTGGTGCACGGCGCCCCGCGGACGCTCGGCCTGCGCGAGGTGCTCCAGGCGTTCATCGACCACCGCAAGGACGTGGTCCGCCGCCGGACGACGTTCCTGCTCCGCCGGGCGCGTCACCGGGCGCACATCCTCGAGGGGCTGATCCTGGCGGTGGCCGACATCGACCGGATCATCGAGCTGATCAAGACCTCGCCCGACGTGCCGGCCGCCCGGCAGCGGCTGACGTCCCACACGCTCCGGCTCACCGAATCGGCGGCCATCCGCCGCCTGCTGCCGGAGGCCTTCGTGGCGCGGGCGGGCGAGGCCGACCAGCATCTCACCGGCGTGCAGGCGGACGCGATCCTGGCGATGCAGCTCCAGCGGCTGACCGGGCTGGAGATCGAGAAGCTCGCCGGCGAGTACACGAAGCTGGCGGAGGAGATCGAGGGGCACGAGGCGATCCTCGCGGACGAGGACCTGCTGCTGGACGTGATCCGGGAGGACATCTACGAGATCAAGGAGCGCTACGCGAACGAGCGCCGGACGGAGATCGTGGGGGACGTCGGCGATATCGACATCGAGGACCTGATTGCCGAGGAGGACGTGGTCGTCACGCTGACGCACGAGGGGTACGTCAAGCGGATGCCGCTGACGGCCTACCGCCGCCAGGGGCGCGGGGGGAAGGGGATCATCGGCTCCGACTCCCGCGAGGGCGACTTCGTGGAGGAGGTCTTCATCGCCTCCACGCACGACTACATGCTGGTGCTGCTGAACGACGGGCGCCTGCACTGGCTGAAGGTGTACGACATCCCGTCGATGTCCCGCCAGTCCAAGGGGCGCGCCATCGTGAACCTGCTGGAGATGGGGCGCGATGAGAACATCTGCGCCGTCGTGGCGGTGCGCGAGTTCGACGACCGGTTCCTGGTCACGGCGACGCGCCGGGGGCGGATCAAGAAGACGGCCCTGAAGGCCTACGGGAACCCCCGGCGGGGCGGCATCATCGCCACCGGGCTGGCCGAGGGTGACGAGGTGGTCGGGGGGGCCATCACGCACGGCACCGACGAGATCATGCTCGGCACGGCCAAGGGCAAGGCGATCCGCTTCAAGGAGACGGACGTCCGCCCGATGGGCCGAACCGCCGCCGGCGTCCGCGGCGTCCACCTCCGCAAGGGCGACGAGGTGGTGGACATGGCCATCGTGGACCCGGCGGCGACGCTGCTGACCGTCTGCTGCAACGGGTACGGCAAGCGGACGAGCTTCGAGGAGTACCGCATGCAGTCGCGCGGGGGCTACGGGGTCATCAACATCAGGACGACGAAGCGCAACGGCGATGTGGTGGCGATGAAGGCGATGCGCGAGGCGGACGAGTTCATGCTGATTACCTCCGGCGGAATGATCGTGCGGACCGGCGTGGACCAGATGCGCGCCATCAAGCGGGCTACGCAGGGCGTCCGCGTCATCGGCCTCAACGCTGGCGACGAGCTGGTGTCGATCGCCCGGGTCGCCGCGGAGGACGTCGCGGAGGACGCCTCGGAGGACGCTGCGGAGGACGCTGCGGAGGACGCGCCTGAGCCCGCGGAGGCCGGTGAGCCCGAAAGCGGCGAAACCGAGGCGGACGCGGAGGGCTGACGATGAAGCGGCGGATCGGCCCTCGACGAAGGGCGGCGGGTTAGGCCGGCGGGCCGTCGGTGTCGCCGGCGTCGTCGTACCCCGTCTGCACCGCCGGCAGCTCGAGGGTGAACGTCGTGCCCGCCCCGACGGCGCTCTGGACGTCGATGCGCCCGCGGTGCTCCTCGACGACCTTCTTCGCCACGGCCAGCCCCAGCCCCGTGCCGCCTTGCCCCTTGGCGGAGAAGAACGGCGTGAAGATTCTCGGCAAGCTGTCGGCCTGGATGCCGCTGCCGTTGTCGGCGACGACCACCACGACCCGGCGGTTCATCGAGTCGTACCGGCTGGAGACGGTGACCACGCCCTTGTTGTCTTCGACGGCGTCGAGGGCGTTGGTGAGGAGGTTGAGCAGCGCCTGGTGCAGGCCGGCCTCGTCGGCGGGGATCGGCGGGAGGTCGTCGAGGTCGGTCATCAGCGCGACGCCGCGCTCGTCAGCACGGGGCGTCAGCAGCTCGGCGACCTCGCTCAGCACGTGATTGACGTTCAGGCTTTCGAACTGCGGCTCGCGCTCCTTGCTGAAGGCGAGCATGTTCAGGATCATGTCGTTGATCCGCCCGAGGTTCCGCTGGACGATCGGCCAGGCCGACTTCGCCTTCTTCACGTTGTCCTTCTCCAGGCCCATCTCGACGATGTCCGCCCCCGCGCTGAGCGCCTGGAGGATGTTCTTGATGTGGTGCGACAGTTGCGCCACCGTCTCCCCGACCGCCGCCAGCCGCTCCGACTGCACCGTCGCCTCATGGAGCCGGACATTCTCGATGGCCAGGCCGGTCTGGTATCCGACGGCCGTCAG
>CAZMDT010000335.1:0-3728 GCA_964564965.1 uncultured Planctomycetaceae bacterium
ATCGCCCGGACCCTCATGCATGACCCCCAAGTGCTCCTGCTGGACGAGCCGGCGAGCGGCCTGGACCCGCAGGCCCGCATCCAGATGCGGCGCCTGCTGCGGCGCCTGGCCGACGGCGGGAAGACGCTGCTCGTCAGTTCGCACATCCTCCCGGAGCTCGCGGCTATCTGCGATTCCATCGGCATCATCCACAAGGGGCGGCTTCGCGCCGCCGGGCCCATCCAGAAGGTCCTCTCCGAGCTCCAGCGCGACCGACTGATGGAAATGAAGGCGACGGCCGGGCTGAAGCAGGCGGCGGAAATGCTCGCCGCCGACGAACGCTGCGCCCGCCTCGACGAGAGCGACGCCGCCTCGGGCCTGGTGCGATTCCGGTTCAGCGGGGATGACGAGGCGCTGGCGGCGCTGCTGTTGGATCTGTCGGCCCGCGCGCGGGTCGTCACCTTGCGGGAGGTCCCGTTGAGCCTCGAGGATGCCTACATGGCCATCAGCGGCATCGACACCGCGGAGGAGGAGCCCGAGCTGATGGAAGCCGGCGCCGCCCCGCCCCCGCCGGCGCCGGAGGCCACCGCATGATCCGCAATCCGATCATCCATCGCGAGCTGCTGTCGGCGCTGCGCACGCGCAAGGCCATCCTGATGCAGGGCCTGTTCCTGCTGGTGGCGGCGGTGCTGTTCCTGGTGTACTGGCCGGCAGGCGGGTTCCAGGACATCGGCGGCGAGCAGGCGCAGCAAATCTTCGGCATCCTCGCCCTCGGCGAGCTCGTGATGGTCATCCTGTTCGCCCCCACCTTCACCGCCGCTTCCCTCACGCTCGAACGCGAACGCAACACGCTCGAAAGCCTGTTTGCCACGCCGCTCCGCCCGCGGGAGATTGCCCTTGGGAAGATCGTCGGTTCGATGGGCTTCCTCGTCCTGGTCATCCTCAGCGGCATTCCCGCGCTGGCGATGCCGTTCCTGCTGGGGGGCGTGGAGGGCTCGCGGCTGCTGGCGGTGGTGGGCGTGCTGATGCTGACGGCCGTTTACCTCGGTATGATCGGCCTGCTGGTCAGTGCCCTGTCGCACCGCAGCTACCGCGCGATCATCACCACGTACGCCATCCTGCTGGTGGTGTGTTTCCTGTTCGCCCTTCCCGCCACGCCGCTGAGCAACCACATGCTGCGGCGCGGCGGGCCGGTGTGGCAGTCGGCGCTGCACGTGCTGGCCTCCCTGAGCCCGATCGAGGCCATGCTGTCGCTCGTGTGGGCCAAGCACTCCTGGGCCGGCGGCGCCGAGCACATGCCCGCCTTCTGGCAGCTCTATCTGCCGCTGTGCGTGCTGACGACGCTCGTGGTCACCGGAGTGTGCCTCCTCAAGCTGCGCCGCCCGGTGGCGCCGCCCCGGCCGCGCGAGAAGCTCAAGGTCGTCGAGCGGGGACAGATCACCGCCAGGACGTTTCTGTTCATCGTCGATCCCCGCAAACGCAAGCGGATGATCCGGTGGTGGCAGAACCCGATGCTGGTGAAGGAGTTCCGCACCCGCCCCATGCTCCAGGCCCAGTGGCTCCTGCGGGCCGTCGGGTGGTGCATCATTGCCGCTGTGCTCCTCATGCTGATGCAGTCCGTCACCATCCAGGCCGTCCTGCCCGAACGCCCGGGTATCAAGGTCATCGAGGAAGACCTCCCCTCCGTCGTCGCCGCCCTCACCGTGATCGTCATCGTGCTCGTCGGCCCGGCCATCACTGGCGGTACTCTCTGCAGCGACCGAGAGGCAGGCGTGTGGGACCTGATCCGCACGACGCGGCTGCCGAGTTGGCGGATCGTGAGCGGGAAGTTCCAGGCGGCTGTCATACCGCTGCTGCTGATGGTGGTGGCGATCCTGCCGACGCTGCTGGTGCTGCCGTTCCTGGTGGATTTCGAGGTGAACCTCTGGCCGACGATTCTGCGGATCCTGGCGGTGGTCGCCATGGCGACCGTGTTCGTGGCGGCGGCGGGGATGTTCTTCTCCGGGCTCTGCGCCAAGACCTCCACGGCGACGGCCTGGACCTACGCCGTCGTGATCTCCCTCGGCCTGCTCACGCTGCTGATGCTGCTGGGCGAAGGGCGGTTCTCCCAGCGCGTCATTGGGAGCGTCTTCGTCGTCAGCCCGCTGGCGGCAGCCCTGGACGCCGCCGGCAATGCCGCCATGCGGCGGTACGATCTCATGGCGACGCACCTGCGGATCATGGGCGCCGCCTCCGCCGTCATGTTCGTCGTCGCCGTCGTTCGCGTCGTGCAGCTTCGCCGACCCGACAGGTAGGAGTGCCTCGTGAGATTGCGCCTGGCCATCATCGTTCTCGCCCTGGCGGCGCCGGCCGCGGACGCCGAAAAGCTCGCCAAACCCTCGTGGCCTGAGGGCGAACGTCTGGGCGTCGGCGGCGACGAGGAGAACGTGCGACTCCTGGCCATCGCCGCCGCCGACGAGGACCCGAGGGTCCGTGCCGAGGCGGTCGCCAATCTCGGCGAGACGGGGCATCCGGCTGCGATGGCCCACATCCAGCGGGCCCAGCGCGATCCCAGCCCCGACGTCCGGGCCGTTGCCGTGGCAACGGCGGGAGGACTCGACGATCCCGTCGCCACCGAGATCGTCCTGGCGGGCCTGCAGGACAAGAGCGATCGCGTGGTCCTGGCCGCGCTGGCCGGCGTCCGGGAACTGGCGGCCCGCTCGAAGCCCATCGCGGGCCAGCCCGTCGAGGCACTGCTCGGCCACGACGACGAAATGATCCGGGGCGTCGCCCTGGAGACGCTGACGCTGCTCGGCAAGGCAGCCCCGCCCGCCAGGCTCAAGACAATGATGAACGACCCGTCGCGCCTGGTTCGGCTGCGGGCGGCGGAGAATGCCGTGCTGCTGCGGGACGGCTCGTCGGTGGTGGGTGAGCTGCAGGCCCTGGCGGAAGGCGCGGCCCCGGCCCTGCGCGGGGCGGCGCTGGCGGCGCTCGGCAAGTTCGACTTCGCCAACTCTCGGCAGGCGCTGCTCGAGCCCGCGCTCGTCGGAACGCAGCCGCCGCTCGTCCGCCGGGGAGCCCTGCGGGCCTTCGAGCACGCCCTCAGCGCGGGCAGCATCCGGCCCGAGGAGTTCGACGCCGTGCTGGCCAAGGCCTTGGCGCCGGGGAACTCGGCGCTGGTTCGCCTCGCGGCCGTCCGGGCGGCGCAGCGGTTCGGGCGGGTTCCTGCGGCGCCCACCGTCGTCGAGATCATGGTGGCGGCGCCGTACGACGATTGGGACGACCGTGTCGGCCGGCGTGGCCCGCCTGAGGCGGACATCCACTACACGTGCCGGCTTGCGCTTGGCGCCATCGGCGCTGCCGGCGAGGAAGGCCGGAAGGCCATCAGTGATCTTGCTGCGAGGCACTTCAAGGCGACGCTGACGGAGCTCGAGCGCCTCGGCTACCCCACCGGTGCCAAGGGCCAAGAGGAATCCCCCGAGACCATCCGCCGGCGGTTCATCCTGGAGCGGAACCTGCGGGCGTGCTGCTGGCTGCTGGGGGAGATGAGAAGCGCCGCTGTGTTCGACCAGCAACTCAGGCTGCTGGAGGCGGATTGGATGCCGCTGAGCTCGCGCGTGCGGATCGAGCTGGCTGAGGCGCTGGGGCGCATCGCGAAGGCCACAGGCGACCGCCGCCCGGTCCGGCCTCTCATCCGGATGCTCGCGAAGTGCAGGGCGGCGGGGCTGGCGAACTTCAGGGCCTGGATGCGGATGCGAGAGGGCCCGCCG
>CAZMDT010000336.1:0-3722 GCA_964564965.1 uncultured Planctomycetaceae bacterium
GCACGTAGGCCAGCAGCAACTTCACGTCGGCGGACGAGAAGGCGTGCGATCGCTCCGGCGGCAGGCCGAGCTGCTCCCGCCGCAGCGCCGCCAGGCGGATCATGCGCGCGTCCACGGGCGACAGGTCGATGCCCTCGATCCGCCGTCCGTCCGTGGCGACGATGCACACGTCGTACGAGGCGTCGCCGGCGAGGCCCGCGAACCGGAACGCGCCCGTGCGGCGGTCGAAGGTGCTCGGCTGGAACGTTGCGCCGCTGGCCCGCGACGCGGCGAAGAGCCTATCGACCTTGTCGACCGGGGCGATCGTGCCGCTGATAGCGCCCTGCCGCGGCGGTTTGACCGGCGGCTCGTCTTCGAGGAGTGTTACGTCGTCGGCCGCTGCCGCGGCAGCCGTCAGCGCGACGACCCCGAGACATGCCAGTCGGCGTGCCAGGTTGAGCGTCATCTCGGCTACGGCCTTCCCGTCCGGGACCCGCCCCACCACGGGCCTTGCGTTCCATCGGGCGGTCATTATACTTGACCGTCTTGTCTCAAGTCCAACGAGGCCGGTTTGAAGGAAACAGAATGAAGGCACCGCCGTTCCGGCCCGCCGCAGGCGTGCGCGCCCGCTTGCCACGCCTTGCGGCTTTCGCGGTCCTGCTCGTCGTGGCAGCGATGTCCAGCGCCCAGGAGCCCGGTCTGTCGTTCAAGGGCATGGCGGGCACGCTGGGCAACTACATCGGCAAAGGCGAGTGGGCACAGATCGTCGTCCGCATCGTGAACGCGTCCGAGGAGTCGCAGGTGGGGACGATCACGTGCGCCGCGCCTACCCCCCACGGCGCGAAGGCGTACTTCTCGCGCGTCGTGTCCCTGCCGGCGCGGAGCCAGCGCCAGGTGCGGCTCGCCGTTCGCCTGCCCGCGGACGAGGAGGAGCCCGAGCCCCCGGCGGGGTCGCGCCGGCCGCGACCCGCCGCCAAGGCCCGCAAAGGCAAGAAGGCGGCCGAGGCCAACCAGCCGGACACCGACGAGACAGCCGAACAGCGGATCGTCAAGATCCTGCCGGAAACCGAGCTGCCGGTGGTCCTCAGCTCGTCAGCCGGGCAGGTGCGCCAGGCCTATCTGGCGCAGACCCTTACGCCGAACATGGTCCCGCTGGCCGTCCTGCACGGCCGGGGTCGCGAAGCGAAGGACACCGACAGCTACATCACCAAGCGGGCGTCGCTGATGAACGTCCAACGGCTGGCGGGCGCGACGATCGACCGGCTCCCGGACCACTGGCTGGGCTACGGCGGCGCGGCCGTTGTCGTGCTCGGGGCGTCGGGGGCCGTGAATGTGACCGGGCCTCAGTTGGAGGCGCTTCTGGACTGGGTTCAGCGGGGCGGCGTGCTCGTGCTGGCGGGTGGGCACAGCATGCCGGAGGCGCTGCGGGGCCCGCTGGGGCGCGCCGCGGGCTGCACTGCCGTGGGCGTGCACCGCATCAGCAGCCTTGAGGCCCGCCCGCTCGCCGACCCCGGCACGCCGGGGTCGACGCCCTCGCGCCTGAACCTGCAATGGCCGCTCCCCATGGTCGAGCTGCTTCCGCTGTCGGCCGAGGTGACGTGGGAGGCCAACGGCCTGCCGCTCCTGACGCACCGGACATATGGGCGCGGCCATCTGTTCACCCTCGCCGTGCCGACCGGAGCCCTGTTCAACCCCGACGACGAGCGCAACAGCCTGCACCGCATCTGGGAATCGATCGTGCCGACGGGCGTCGTTCACGTGCCGGCAGTCAACGAGGCGCGGTTCATGGAGGCGGCCCAAGGCGAGGACTTCGCGCCGGCGCACGAGGCCATCCGAGGCATCGCCGGTCGGCGCGGACCGCCGTTGAGGGTGCCGGTGGTCATCATCGCGGCGCTGGTGGCGCTGACGATTGTCTGCGGGGTGGTCTTCCGCCTGAGGCGGCGCGGGGAACTGGTGTGGGTGGTGCTGCTGCCGGCGGCGGTGCTGGCGGCCGTTGCGCTGTATGGCTACGGCCGGTCACAGATCGCCCCCGAGCAGCTGACCGGCCTAGGGCTCATCACGCCGCTCGCCGAAGGCGACGTTCGCGTTCAGGAGGTGTTCGCGTACTACAGTGGCGAGGACACGCGCGACCTGTCGTTCTCCGCCGGGTCGCCGCGGGCGGTCATCCGCCCGTTCCAGCTCGGGGAGGCCGTCACGGGACGGGACGAAATCCGAACCGGCTCCGCTTTGTCCCTGCACGACAAGACGGTGCGCACCGGCTCCGGCTGCGGGTTCTTCGTGGACGGCGTGGCGCAGGTCGAGGTGATCAGCGGGCGGCTGACGTTCGACGAGAACGGCTTGGCGGGCACGCTGAGGAACCACCTTCCCGCCGACATCGACAGTGCCGTCATCTACGCGAACCGGCGGACATATCGGCTCGGCGGCCGGGGGGCGGACGACGAGCCCGGGCGCATCCCCGCCGGCGGTGAGAAGCTGGTCCGCGTGGGACCGGAACAGTTGCTGGGCGCCATAAAGGTCATCGAGCCGGCGTCGAACCAGCCCGTGCAGGTCACGGTGCCGGCCAACGGGAAGGCCCGCGGCCCCCAGCCGCAGCCGCAGCGCCGGAGGCCGCAGCCCGCCTGGGTCAAGGGCGAGTTCACCGGCAAGCCCGTCCTCACCGACACCGATCTCCTCCGCAACAAGCTCGTGGGGCGCCTGGTGGGCCTGTCGACGTTCCGCGGGCGGGCCAGCCGCGAGCCCGTGCTCATCGGCTACGCGGCCCACAGCCCGATGGATCCGCTGCCCGGGCGAGACGTCCGGCGCCAAGGCTGGACGATCGTGATCTGGCCGCTACAGATCGGCCCGCCGCCTGCAGCCGACCGGGACAGGCCCGTGACGATCCCAGAGGGCTTCGTGGACGTGGCCTTCCGGCAGCGTGGCGTGCCGGTGTGGAACATCATGACCGAGACGTTCCAGCCGGGACGGCACAACGCGGAACTGATCGTGCAGGCGGCGCCGCCGGCCTCGTTCGGCGGGCTGCGAGAAGCCTCGGCCGTCCTCCGCATCAGCATCCGCGCCCCGCGCTACCGCCTGGAGGTCGGCGGCTACAAGGGCGGCGACCCCGACGGCGAGCGCGTGGTGCTGAAGCCGTTCGACAACCCGCGCCTGTCGAACGAGGCCGTCGCCATTGACCGCGCCGACCGGTTCCGCCAGGCGGACGGCACGTATGTCTTCTCGCTGAAGGTCGAACGGCTGGACCGCCCGTCGGAGGCGAGGATGGATCCGACAGACATCGTGGAATGGGCCTTTGAGAGTGTCGACGTTTCCCTGAAAGGCAGACCGCAGTGATGGAAGGCAACGAGACCATCGTACGGTGCGCGGGGCTGACCAAGGTCTACGGCGAGATCACCGCGCTGGAGGACCTCGACCTGGAGATCGCCCGCGGCGAGGTGTTCGGGTACATCGGGCACAACGGCGCCGGCAAGACGACGACGATCCGCATTCTCGCCGGGCTGCTCGAGGCGACCCGGGGGGAGGCGAGCATCGCCGGGGCCGACGTCGTCCGCCACCGCAGGCGGATCAAGTCGCTCGTGGGCTACATGCCGGACCACTTCGGCGTGTACGACCAGATGCGGGTGTGGGAGTACCTGGACTTCTTCGGGGCGGCCTTCAGGATCCCGCGCCGGAGGCGCCGCGAGCGCATCGACTACGTTCTCGACGTCGCCGACGCCGAGTACATGCGCGACCGCTTCGTCGACACGCTC
>CAZMDT010000337.1:0-3704 GCA_964564965.1 uncultured Planctomycetaceae bacterium
GGGTTCCGCCGAACGGTTCCTGCAGACTATTGCTGACGGCGTTGTAGACGACGACGGCCTTCTCCGGCGCCACGCCGTAGCGACTCATCACGATGCGGCGGGTGAGGTGGCTGACGCAGACGACGCGGTTGGCCACGTGCATGCCCATCCGCTCGATGTCGTAGATTCGCTGGTCGACGTGCTCACCGGAGCGGTCGAACTCGGTGGAGTGGACGTGGACGACGAGGGGCTTCCGCGTGGCCGCCGCCACCGCCATGCCCGCCGGAAACGTCATCCAGTCGTGCGCGTGGACCACGTCGAACGCCTCCGTCGCCGCGAGCTCCACGGCGAGGCGGGCGTAACGGTTTACCTGCCCGAACAGGTCGCCCCCGTAGTGCGCGCCGGGGACGAACGACCCGGCGGGCATCTTGGCGGCGGCCAGGACGCGCTCCGCCGCCGAGTCCGGCTTCGTCCGGCCCGGCTGCTCCTGGCGCTTGAGCTGCCGCCGGATCAGCCGGCGCGTCGCCCGGCGGTGTTCGGCGGGCGTGCCGTAGGGCGTGAGGACGGCCGGCAGGCGGTGGAGTTCCACGTGCTCGAACACCTGTTCGGGCCCCTCCACGGCGCGGCGGCCTTCGGGCGTCAGGTCGGCCGGCGTGCGAAGCTGCACGTGGCTGCCTCCCCGATCAACGGGCACGGCGGTGGGCAGCACGAAGCACACGCCCACGCCGATCTCGTCGAGCCCCTTCGTCATGCCGAAGCATGCCGTGCCGAGCCCGCCGCTGATGTGCGGCGGGAACTCCCAGCCGAGCATGAATACTCTCATCGTCGAAGTCCTTTGCACCGGCCCCCTCTGTCGCTTGAGCCCGCAATTATACCATCGCGGCGAGGCGGGCGAAACCGCCGGCCGGCAGGGGGCGCGAATTCCCATGGCCCCGTGTGCCGGTGCCCCCGGAGGCGCCGCCCCGACGCGGCCAGAGCATGTAGTCGATCTCCAACGCGAGCCCGCGCTGCGGGTCGTGTTGGGAGGGCTTCGGTGATATCCGGCCCACATCGTACGCCGGGATGGGCCGGAACGCTACGGGCCCTCCAAGGCGCCGACGATCTCGGCCACGGAGGCGTGGCCGTGGCGCCGGAGGTAGTCGGCGATGCCGTTCTTGACGGCCACCATGGCGGCGGGATCGACGAACAGTGCCGTCCCGATCGCCAGGCCGGCCGCGCCCGCCAGCAGGAACTCCAGCGCGTCGGCGGGGTACTGGATGCCGCCGATGCCGATGATCGGCACGCCGGCGGCGCGGGCGACCTCGCGGTACACGCGGTGGACCATGTAGACGGCGATGGGGCGGATGGCCGGGCCCGACAGCCCCCCCGTGCCGTTGGCCAGCACCGGGCGGCGGCGCTCCACGTCGATGGCCATCGCGGTGAAGGTGTTGACCAGGCTGATCGCGTCGGCGCCGGCGTCGACGGCGGCCGCCGCCGTGGCGGCGATGTCCGTCACGTTCGGCGAGAGCTTCACGATCAGGATGTTCTTCTTGCACACGGCGCGAAGCTCGCCGGTGACGAGGGCGACCTGGCGCGGGTCGGTGCCGAACTGGATGCCCCCGGCCTGGACGTTCGGGCACGAGATGTTCAGCTCCACCCCGCGGACGACCCGCACGCCCTCCAGCGCCTCGGCCACCGCCACGTAGTCCTCCACCGTCGTGCCCGCCACGTTCACGAACACCGGCAGGTTCAGGCGCTCCAGGTGCGGGACCTTCTCGGCGAGGAACGCCTCCAGCCCGATATTGGCCAGGCCGATGGCGTTGAGCATGCCGGCCCGTGTCTCGATGATCCGCTGGTACTCGTTGCCGCGGCGCGGCTCGCGCGTGATCGACTTGGTGACGAACGCGCCGAGCTCGGCGAGGTCGACGAAGTCGGCGTATTCGTCGGCGTAGCCGCACGTGCCGCTCGCCGTCAGCAGCGGATTGGCCAGCCTCACGCCGGCGATGTCCACCGAGAGATCGATCTCAGATCTCAAATCTCAAATCCCAGAACTCAAATCCCAAAACTCAAAACTCAAATCTCAAGTCCCAGGCTTCACCAGAATGTCCGTCGGCCGCGGTACGCATCATAAGGCCGGACAGCCCGTGGGGCAAAGCGCCCGCTTCAGCCGAGAGGAAGGGCTCACAGCTCCCGGTCGGGCAGGTCAGTCGGCGAGGTCGACGGTCACGGGGGCCTTCTCGAAGTCCGCGGCGGCGATGTAGGGCCGCGGCTTGAGCCCGCCGACGGCGCAGACGAACCGGTCCGGCACGACCTGGAGCCGGGCGTTGTAGAAGCTCGCGATGGTGTTGAAGTACTCGCGGGCGAGGGCGATCTTCTGCTCGGTCTGGACGAGCTGCCGCTGGAGGTCGAGGAACGCCTGGTTGGCCTTCAGCTCGGGGTAGGCCTCCTGGAGGGCCACAAGCTGCCGCGCGCACGCCCGCGGGTCGGCGCCGGGCTCGCCGGGGGCGGTGACGGCGGCCTGGCTGCGAAGCAGCGCCACCTGCTCCTGCACTTCTCGCTCGTAGCCGCGGAGGCCCTGGACGATCTCCACGAGATTGGGGATCAGGTCGGCGCGGCGCTTGAGCTGGACGTCCACGTTCGACCAGCCCTGGCCGACGCGCTGGCGTAGGCCCATCATGCCGTTGTAGACCATCCACACCCACGCGAGGAGCCACGCGCCCGCGGCGACCGCGGCGATGCCGAGGTAGTTGCCGACTACCGTCGCCGGGTCGCGCCCCCGGAGGTGGTCCTTGACGACCCACCCCCCGACGACCGCCAGCACGGCGAGCACGCCGAAAACGCGCGCCTGCCACTTGTAGCCCGCGCTGAGCTGCTCCTCCGACTTCGTGGAGATGAGGAACACCGGCGCGTCGCGGTCGCAGGCGATCTCCGGCGCGACGACGTCATCGCGGAGCCGCGCCCGCCCCATGACGTACAGCGGGGCGTGCAGCGGCACCGCCGTCTCCGTGAACCGCCGGCGGTGGTCGGAATTGGCGATCTCGCGCGCCGGGCCCTTGCTGAAGTAGAGCGGCTCACCCCGGCCGACGGTCTCGCTGAACATGCGCTCGCCGTGAATCTCCGCGTGCTCGGGGTCCACGCGGATCACGCCGCAGTCGTCGGCCAGGTAGAACAGCACCTGCTCGGCGCCCTCGCCGACGGTGGTCCACCCGCTGTCGGTCCTTGTGCGGGTGCGCGTTCTGCCTTCGCTGTCGGTGCGGGTCTCCGTGACCGTCCGCTCCCAGCGCTCCTCCACGCACCACGCGTACTGCACGCAGGGGACCTCGGCGAGGAAGCTCCTCAGCGGCCGCTCGGCCTCGGCGGCGCCCTTCAGCTCCACCAGGCCGATGAACACCCCGGTCGTCTTGGACGTGGGGATGTCGTCGATGAGACGTCTGCGCCGGTTCGCCCGCAGGGACAGCAGCAGAAGCACGCCGCCCAGCGCCGCGCCGGCCCAGGCGAACACCAGCGGCTGCGCCGCGGCCAGCACGCTCGCGGGACATGCCATGGCGGAGGCTCCTTCGGGAGGCTATGGCGGCCGGGGAACAGGCCCCGGCGTCCGGCAGCGGGACCGCGCGACACCGGCGGAGGCCCGTACCGGCTACCCCTGCCTCCGCAGCCCGTCGACGGCGGCTGCGAGGTCGCGCCGCTCGATGGCCTGCACGAGCCGCACCTGCCGGTGCGCGGGGGGGAGCAGGTCGCGAACCTTG
>CAZMDT010000338.1:0-3692 GCA_964564965.1 uncultured Planctomycetaceae bacterium
CGGGCAGCGGCCCTCCGGCACGACCAGCACCGCGACGAACGGATGCACCCGCACCGGCTTCAGCGTCTCCCCCCGGCCGGTCATTCGCACGCTCGCCGGGCCGAGAAACAGCGGCACATCGCTGCCCAGCCCGCCCGCGGCACGCCGCAGCGCCTCCGCCGGCAGGGCGAGGGCCCACAGCGCGTTCAGGCCCTCGAGGGCGGCGGCGGCGTCTGAGGAGCCCCCGCCGAGCCCCGCCCCCGGCGGAATGCGCTTCGTGAGGGCCACGTCGGCGCCCCGGGCGCTGTGCTCGCGGAGCAGGCGGGCGGCGCGGAATGCCAGGTTCGTCTCGTCCGGGCCGCAGTCGGCCCCCACGCAGGAGAAGCCGATCTCCCCGGGGCCGCGCGGCCGCAGCTCCAGGTCGTCATACAGCGTGATCTTCACCACGATGGAATCGACCGGGTGGTAGCCGTCGGCGCGGCGCGGGCCGACGTGCAGGTTCAGGTTCAGCTTGGCGGGCGCGGCCACGCGCAGCCCGTCGCCTGCCAGGGCGGCGATCCGCGGGCGCGGGGACAGCACGATTGCGGGGGCGTCGGCCGGCATGACGCCACAGGATACATCCGCGCCGACCCGCACAACAGCCCGCGCCCGCTCACCGCAGCCCGCAACGCTCCAGCAGCTCCGTCTCGCCGTCGGCTGCCACCGCGCCATCGGCCAGCACGACCGCACGCCCGCACAGCCGCCGAACCATCGCCAGGTCGTGCGTGGCGAGGATGAGCCCTTCGGGGCGGGCGGCGAGGATGTCGATGAGCCGGCGGCGTGCGCGGGCGTCGAGCTCGGCGGTGGGTTCGTCGAGCAGGAGCACGTCCGGCCCCATGGCCAGGACGGTGGCGAGGGCGACGAGTCGCTTCTCGCCGCCGGAGAGCTTGTAGGTAATTCGCCGCCCGTAGCCGGCGAGCCCGAGGGCGGTGAGGGTGTCGGCGACGACGGCGCGGACGCGGTCGCGCGGCAGGGCGAGGTTCAGCGGCCCGAACGCCACGTCCTCCTCCACCGTCGGGCAGAAAAGCTGGTCGTCGGCGTCCTGGAACAGCAGCCCCGCGCGGCGGCGGACCTCGCGGAAGTCGCCCTGGCGGCGCCGCGGCTGCCCGAACGCCAGCACCTCCCCCGCCGCCGGCTCCAGCAGCCCGACCATCACGTGCAGCAGCGTGGTCTTGCCGCTGCCGTTGGCGCCCAGCAGCGCCAGCCGCTCGCCGGCGGCGAGGGCCAGGTCGACGCCGTCCAGCACCGGCCGGTGCCCGTCGTAGGAGAACCGCACGCCGCGCAGGCTGATGAGCGGCTCGCTCATAGCCACCCCGCCACCGCGACGCCCGCCAGCGCCGCCGCAGCCGCCGCCGCGAACAGCGCGTCGCGACGGTGCAGCGCGAAGTGATCGAGCAGGAAGAACCGCCCGGAGAACCCGCGGCACGCCATGGCCGCGGCGACGCGCTCGGACCGGTCGAAGCTGCGCACGAGCAGCATGCCGACGAGGTAGCCGTAGCTTCGGCAGGTGTGCCGGTTGAGGCGCGGGCGGAAGCCGCGGACGCGCATCGCCTCGTGCAGCCGCGCCCACTCGTGATGCAGCACGTCCGCGTAGCGCACCGTCAGCAGCAGCAGGTGGACGAGCTTGCGCGGAACGCGCAGGTGGCTCAGCGCGTGCCCCAGCGCCGACAGCTCCATCGTGCTCACAAGTGCCGTCGCCGCCAGGACGATGGCGTTGGCCTTGAGGGCGATGATGACGCCGCGGCCGACGCCCGCCCGGCTGAACGCGACCGGGCCGAGCCGGAAGAGCGCCTCGCCCTCCGCCCCCACAGCCAGCAGCACCACCAGCAGCGACATCAGCACGTTCAGCGGCAGCAATCGCTTCAGCGTGGCACGCACGGGCAGCCGCGCCGCTCCCGCCGCCGCAAGCGACACGGCGCACGCCCCCGCCGGCGCGAGGGCCCCCGGCACCGCGGCCACCAGCACGGCGAACGACGACGCCGCGACGATCCGCCCGCGCGGATCGAGCCGGTGGACGACGGAGTCGCGCTCGATATAGGTGTCGCAGACCACCGCGTGGCCCCTCGGGTCAGGGCGAGCGCCCGGCACGACGGTGCCGCGCCGCCAGCAGCATCGCCACCCCCGCCAGCCCCAGGATGTACCCGATGCCGCCGACCACGTCGCGCAGCCGCACGCGCGACTCCTGCCGGTCGAGCTGGCGCCGCAGCTCCCCCACCCGGCGGGCAACGGCCTGATCGACCATCGCCCGCAGCTGCTCCGCGCTCACGCCGACGCCGACCGGCTGCGACGTTGCCGGCGCCGCCGCCGGGAGTTCCGCCGCGGGGACGACGTAGCGCGCGGCGTGCCCGGCCGCCTCGACGACGAAGGTGTGGTCGCAGCGTTCGGCGGGCGTGAACGTGAAGTTGCCCCGCTCGTCGGTGCGGGTGGCGCCGAGCGACCGGCCGTCGGGGGCGAGCACGGCGACGGGGACGTCGCGGGCGGCGCCCCCCCCGGTGAAGTACACCTGCCCGGCGATCACGTCGCCCTCGACGGCGGCGAAGACGTTGAGCTTGTGTGCGTGGGCATCCCGGGGCGCGGCGAGGCAGGCGGCCGAGGCAAGCGCGGCCGTCAGGGCGGCTGCGGCGCGGCTACGCACGGGCGGGCTCCTTCGCGCCGGCCAGGCGACGAGACACGTCGAGCAGCTCGGGCCGGACGCGGCGCAGCAGCCCGACGGCGGCGGCCGTCACGGCGCCCTCGATGAGCATGACGGGAACGTGCCCGAGGGCGATGACCCTGGCGGCGAGGGCGAAGTCGCGCCCCGCGGCCAGCAGTCAGCCGACGACGATGGCGCAGCTCAGCGCCACGGCGCCGGCGCCGGCGGCAAAGCCGATGGCCGCCGCGGCGCGAGGCCCCGCGCGGCGCAGCCGCCGGCCAAGCAGCAGGTGAACGGCGACGGCCGGCGCCGCCATCGACACCGCGTTCACCCCAAGCGTCGTGAACCCCCCGTGCCCGAACATCACCGCCTGCAGCAGCAGCGCCAGGAGGATCGCGGGGAACGCCGCCCACCCGAGCAGCAGGCCGATGAGCCCGTTGAGAACGAGGTGTACGCTGCCCGGGCCGACGGGAACGTGGATCAGCGAGGCCACGAAGAACGCGCTGCTCATGACGGCCGCCCGCGGTATCCGCCACTCATCCAGCGTGCGCAGGCCCAATGCCGTGCCCGCGGCCGCCAGCAGCGCGCCGCCCGCCCAGACGCTCGTGGGCAGGATGCCGTCGGCTATGTGCATGACTGAGGCCCCGGCCGGTGCGGGGCGCGTCCGCGACGCGCCGCAGCCGGCGCTACTTCATGTCCGTCACGCGGACCCACATCAGCGCCCCCAGCTCCACGTCGGCCATCTCGCCCTTGGGGCTCTTCATCCGCTCGTCGCCGTCGATCAGGGCCGCGAAGCCCCACCACCCGGCCTTCGGCATGGCGTAGCAGAACACGCCGCTGCCGTCGGCCTTGATGACCTGCGTGACGAACGGATCGGCGGGGATCTTCACCGTCCTGCCGGCGTTGTCGAACTCGACCTCGATCTCGGCGAACGGCACCGGCCGGCCAGCCTTCTTTACGATGCCGCGGAACACGTTGCCCGTCCACAGCCCGTACGGGCGGACCAGCGGCTCGATCTCCACGGGGAAGCCCACCATCGCGT
>CAZMDT010000339.1:0-3678 GCA_964564965.1 uncultured Planctomycetaceae bacterium
AACAACATCCCGCGCGTGTGGTGCGACCACGGCACCTGGCCGCTGCTGGTGCTGAGGTTCTACATGGACCAGACGGGGGACTTCGACATCCTGCACACGCGCCTGCCGTACTGGAAGGACCACCTCGTGAAGCGGTCGAAGGAGCGCGACGAGCGGTGGTCCGCCGGCCAGGGCACCCGCCAGCGCACCGCCGCCGGCAAGGTGTACGAGGGATCGATCCTCGAGCACATCCTGCTGCAACTGCTCAGCGGGTTCTACCACGTCGGGCGGCACGGCAGCATCCTGCTGGAGGGCGGCGACTGGAACGACACCTACGACAACGCCCGCCGCAACGGCGAGTCGGTCTGCTTCACCAACTTCTACGCGTGGGACCTTCGCGAGCTGGCGGGGGCGCTGGAGCGCCTGGCCGAGGGCGGCTGCGAGCAGGTGGAGCTGCTCGAGGAGATCGCCATGCTGCTGGACCGCCTGCCCCGCGGGCGCAAGGTCAGCTACGCCTCGCCGGCCGCCAAACGGAAGCGCCTCGAGGCGTACATGGAGAAGGTGCGCCACACGGTGAGCGGGCGGCGGCGGAAGGTGAAGGTGCGCGACCTCGCGGCGGACCTCCGCGCGAAGGCCGGTTCGCTCTACCGCCACATCCGCCGGCGCGAGTGGATCACGACGAAGGAGGGCTTCAGCTTCTTCAACGGGCACTACGACGACGGCGCCCGGCGGGTCCACGGCGACCATCCCAACGGCGTCCGCATGGACCTGACCAGCCAGGTGCTGCCGACGATGTTCGAGGTGGCCACCGACGAGCAGGTGCGGGAGCTGTACCGTTCGGCCCGGCGCTACCTGCGCGACCCGAAGACCGGCGGCATGCGTCTGTGCACCGACTTCGGCGAGCTGAAGCTCGACTTCGGGCGCGTGACCGGCTTCGTGTACGGCTACAAGGAGCACGGCTCCGTCTGGAACCAGCAGAACATGATGTTCATGTACGGGCTGTATCGGCGGGGCTTCGTGCGCGAGGGCTACGCCGTCTTCAAGGCGATCTACGAGGCCTGCATGGACTCCGGCACACTCAGGACGTTCCCGTGCATCCCGTCGTTCATCGACAAGAACGGACGCGGCGGCTATGGCTACCTGAGCGGCTCGGCGACCTGGCTGGTGCTGGCGTCGCTGACGCAGATGTTCGGGCTGCGGGGCGAGGCGGGCGACCTGGTCATCGAGCCGAAGCTGGTGCGCGAGCAGTTTGGCGCGGACGGTCGGGCGGGCGCCGCGCTCAACTTCCACGGCAAGCGGCTGGAGGTGACGTACCACAATCCGAAGCGGCGGCAGTGGCACCGGTACGCGATCCGCGAGGTGCGGATCAACGGGCAGCCGCCGGAGCTGAGAGAGCTTGAGGGCGCCCGGGCGGTGGTGGGTCGCGACGAGCTTCTGCGGCTGTGCACGAAGCGCCTCAACCGCGTGACGGTGGACCTGGGATAGCCCCCCGCGCGGGCCCGCCTCAGCGGCGGACGGTCACGCGCACCAGGCGCTCCTTGCCGGTCAGGTCCACCGACTGCTTCTTTACCGCCCCGTCGCTGTAACGGACGGCGATCGTGTACGTGCCGGCCTCGCGGACGGCCAGGCTGTACATGTCGGCCCCGCGGCAGCCGGTGAACATCTCCGCCCCGATCCACCGCCGCGCGTGGATCCTGCCCTTGGCGTCGGCGAGCGTGACCTCGGCCCCGACGACGCCCCTGGCGCCCGTCACGAGGACGTGGACGACGCGCGTGCCGGCCAGCACCTGCTCCTGCCGGCTCGCCCCCTTGCCCGCCTCGAACCGGCGCGAGTCCCAGGTGCGGTTGCGGCACAGGCGGAGCACGCCGTCGGCCGAGGCCAGCAGCACGTCGTGGTCGCCGTCGGCGTCGATGTCCACCGCCGCGGCGCCCAGCGCGCCCCGGTCGGCCATCGCGCCGGGCAGCAGGTTCTGGCGCTCCTTCTCGCGCCGCATGTAGGAGCCGTAGCCGCGGTTCAAGAGGAACACGTTGCCCGTCTTCTCGGAGGCGGTGAGGGCGAGGATGTCCACGGTGCCGTCGGCGTTGAGGTCTTCGGCGAGGCCGCCGAGCAGGCGGAAGATGCCCTCGGCGAACTCGTTGCCGGCGTCGGCGACGTCGGCGAACCGCCCGTCGCCGCGGCGGACGATGTCGACGAACCGCTGCTCCGCGCCCAGGAGGATGTCGTAGCGCCCCGGCTGCCAGCAGGTGGCGAACCACCCCGCGCCGGTGCCGCCCGGGCCGGAGGGGCTCTCGAACGACGGATACAGCCCCGTCGCCACCGGCTTGAACTTGCCGTCCTTACCCTGCACGAGCAGGAAGCCGGAGTCGGCGGCGTAGTAGAGGTCCGCCCGGCCGTCGCCGTCGATGTCGCCCGGCGCGACGTACCCGGTGAGGCCCGCCCCGGCCTCCTTGGCGGCGAGGCCCACGGCGGCGGTTGCCTCCTCGAACCGCCCGCCGCCGGCGTTGTGGAACAGGCGCAGCCCGCCCTTGCGGATCGACAGCAGCACGTCGGGCAGGCCGTCGGCGTCGGCATCGACGAAGCCGGCGCTGAGGACCTCGGCGCCGGCGAGCTTCGCGTCCAGCGCTCTGCCCTTGCCGTATCCGCCCGGCGTGCGCAGGTGGATTGTTGCGTCGAGCAGCAGGTCGGGTCCCGGCGCGTCGGGCTTTCCGCAGACGTTCGCCGCGCTGACGCTGCCGGCCGCCACGCCGGCGAGCCCCCACGCCGCCGTGACGTCCTCGAACGCCCCGTCCGCCTTCTGCCGCAGCGCCTTCACGCCGTCGCGCGACGCCGCCACGATGTCCACGCGCCCGTCGCCGTCGAGGTCGTGCGCCGCCACGCCCTTGAGCTGCCCCGCCTTGAACGTCGCCAGCGCCGCCGGCGTGTCGAACACGGCGATGGGCTTCGCCGGGAAGTAGCACCGCCCCGCGGCGAGGTCCTCCAGCATTTCCGCCAGACGCTCGACCTCGCCGTTCCACGTGCCCCACAGCCCGAAGCCGCCGGACTCCGGCCCGAGGTCGCCGGTGAGCCACAGCCAGGAACCGTCCTTCTGCACGAGCCCCTGCTGCCAGTTGTTCCGGCTGCCGAAGTAGAGGATCAGCTCGTTCTCGTGGCCGCGGCGCTCCTTGCCCACCAGCGCCACCACGAGGTCGCCGGCGGTCCAGTTGGCCATCAGGGCCTCGGGGTCCTCCCCGTCGGTGACGATCCTGATCTCCCGGGCCGTCGGCTTGCCCTTGTAGACCTTTCCCACCGTCAGCGTGGCGCTCTTCGTGTCCTCGGCGACGGCCTTCACCCGCGCCGACAGCACCACGAGGTATCGCTCGAACAGGTGCTCCGGCTGGAGCGTGGGGTTGATGAGGGCGCGGGCCGGCGCGGCCGCCAGGGCCACGGCGGCGACGGCAACGGCGATATATCTTCGGCGAGGCATGCGGCGCTTCCTCGTGGCGGGGCGCGCGGCGGCGCGGGTGCGCTAGTGGCCGTAAGCGCCGGGGGGCACTTCCTGCCGCGGCGTCCCCGGGCCCTGCCATTCCAGCCTGCACTCCGTCGAGCCCCACCACGCGCGGCGGAAGCGGACCAGCAGCTCGTGCGCGCCCTTCGCCAGAGCAATCCGGCAACTGTCGCTCTTCGAGCGGCTGTTGGTCGACAGCACGCGAACCCCACCGA
>CAZMDT010000340.1:0-3677 GCA_964564965.1 uncultured Planctomycetaceae bacterium
CTCAAGCCCATCGCTCGCATGTTCTCGTAGGAGATCCGCGCCGCCTGGAAGGGGTCGCGGTTCGTCGGACAGTTGTCCTGCTCGTAGAT
The DNA here is from genome assembly GCA_964564965.1 of uncultured Planctomycetaceae bacterium. Lineage (GTDB taxonomy): Bacteria > Planctomycetota > Phycisphaerae > SM23-33 > SM23-33 > CAZMDT01. The sequence goes on from CAZMDT010000340.1 coordinate 90, forward strand.
GTAGTACTTCGTTCCGGCCGCGCGACACGCCTTCAGGATCGCCGCCCAGTTCAGGTTGCCCTCCCCCACCGGCATCCAGACGGCCTCGCGGTCGATGATGCCCCAGTCCTTGACGTGGACCTGATCGACGCGGCCCTTGAGTCGCCGCAGCCAGTGTGTCGGGTCGGCCCCAGCCCGGGCGACCCACCCGACGTCCAGTTCCGACTGGAGGTACTTCGGGTCGCTGCCGCCCATGAGGATATCGAAACCGATGCGCCCGCCTTTGCCGCCACGAGCGCCGATCTTCTGAAACTCGAAGTGGTGGTTGTGGTACTGAAGCGTCAGCCCATTCCTGGCGAGCGCCCGGCCGCAGCGGGTGAGCTCCTTGGCCATCCGCTGCCACCCGCCGGGCTTCTTCCAGTCCTGTTCGGGCGCGCTGCCGAGCCCGACGTAGCGGGTGCCCCAGGTGGCCAGCATCTCCGCAAGCTGCGACAGGTCGCCGCGCAGGTCGCCGAGCCCGACGTGGGCCGCAACGATCTTCACGCCCGCCTCGTCGGCGATGTGGCGCAGCTCCGCAGCCTCAACCGCCCGCAGGCCGCCGCCCGAGCACTGCACGTTCTCGAAGCCGATCTTGCGGACGCGCTGGAGCGTGCGGGCGATCTGGCGCGCGCCGATGGTGTAGTCGCGGAGGTTGTACAGATTGATCGCGATGTTTGCCCCGGCCTTCTTCGCCATCACTGAATCGTCCTTTCCATGGTGTCGCCGCCGCGTGCCCGCCCGGAACGGGCGCCGCATGACGCGGCACGCTTCAGACGCCCAGGCGCTTACTCGCCGTCTGCCGTGAGCGTGTACGTGTTCGTCCACGTTTCGCTCTTGCCCGGGGCGACCTCGATCTCGACGAACGGCTCCGGACAGATCGCCGTCGTCTCGGCGTACAGGTTGAACTGCACGGGCGCCCGGTCGCCCTCGATGGCCACGGCGGCACCCGTCTTCGTGTTCACGATGACCACCTTGTTATGCGGCTTCCGCCAGCCGCCCTCCATGTCCAGCCCCGCCCAGAACGCGCCCTTGATCTCCTCGGTGAGCACCAGCTCCGTGCCGGTGACCTTGGGCGCGCCGTTGGTCTTGATCCGCCCGGTCGGCTTGAACGGAAAGACGAGCTTGTAGTTGCCCATGCCGACCGGGGTCTTGTCGATCTGGAAGAAGTTGTGGCAGTAGTGGGTGGTCTTGATGGGCTTCGTGCCGGTGTTCTTCAGCGTGTGCACCACGACGAACCGTGCCTCGCCGGCCGGCAGGCTGATCCGCTTGGTGTAGACGTAGCCCCACCCGCGCTTGTCCGACAGCGTCTGCACGTACTCCACCCGGTCCTTGCCGACGGTCGTCCTCCAGGGCGCCGCCGCGAGCTCGTAGCGCTCGTTAAAGCGGTACTTGCCCGCCTTGGCCTTCGTGAGATGCCCCACGCCGATCTTGATGAACGTCTCGCCCGGGGCCGCCTCGTCATAGCCGGGCGGGCTGTCCATGTCGAACTCCTCCGGAATGCCGATGCCGTGATCGTGCGCGAGCGGATTGTGCTTCTTGCGCCAGAACTCGAAGTACGTGTGCCCCTTGTACGTCGCCTGCGCGACCTGCCCGGACCAGTCGAACCGCGTCCCGCGATAGAAGCCGTTCTCGGCGTCCGGCAGGGCAAGCTTGAGGGTGACGATGCCGTTGGAGATTTCGGCCGACGGCCAGGCCGGTTGCGTCGCGGAAGGTCCCGGGGCAGTCGTGGCCTTCGCCGCTGGCTTCGCGACGGATGGGGTCGGCTCCGCTGCGCAGTTCAGGGACGGAACCGCCAGCAGCGTCAGCAGAGCCAGCAGCAGTACGGACTTTCTGTTCATGTTTGCACCTCCCATGCCGGGACAGTCGGCGAAGGAGCCTACACGAGGTGACGGCGGGGGTCAATGCCGCACCCCGCTGGCGGCGCGGCGCGGTCAGTCCCTCGTCTCCTCCGGCAACAGGCGGAGGTAGCTGGCGAGGTCGAGCGGGCGGCTCAGCAGCGACAGTGCTCGGAGGCTGCGCTCCTGGGCCAGATTGAGGTCGGGGGGGCGAAGGATCATCGGGCGATCGGAGCATTCGAGCGTCGCCGCCAGAGCCTTCGGCGACCGCCCCAGCAAGCCGCCGCGGGCCAACGGGCGCGAGATGTCCTGAAGGTACCGGGGCTCCTCGCCGCCAGCCGCCAGCTTCTTGCGCAGCGCGCCCCAGACAGCCGCCAATCCGGCGGCGTGATGCCCGTTGCCCTTGGCCGCCGACAGCATCCCCCAGACCAGCTCACGTCGCAGCGTCACATGCGCCGTGGCAAAGACCATGTCCACGTACCAGTCGAGCTGCCCGGCGTGCCCCCAATCGCTGAGGGCCTCGTGGAGGCGCGCCAGGCCCCCGACCGCCTCGACGCGGACCTCGATCGATTCCTGTCCCTCCGCGACGATCGCCTTGAGCGCCTCGCGCGCCTTTCGCAGGGCGGCCACCTCCGCCGCCGACAGGCCGGCCGCGCCGCCGTCGCCGTCCGGCCCCGAGGGCACCGACATGCCGAAAGCCGACCTGGCCGTTACCGGGGGGTCGGCCCACGCCGCGGAAGTCAGCAACAGCATCGCGGCGGCGCCCAGCAGCGCTGCCCGGCGCGCCGCCCGGAATGTGGTCGCACGGCTGGTCATTTCAGCAGGGGCTCGAACGGGTCGCTCAGGTCGTCGGGCGTGCCCTTGCGGCCGTCGGGCCCGTTCGGGCCGTAGTTCACGTAGCTGAAGAACTCCTCCAGCCCGACGGCGTGGCCGCGGACGGCGCGGGCGCCGATGACGATCATGTCGTATCCGGCGGATTGGAATTCCTGGGCGGAGGCCCGTGCGAACGCGTCGAGATACATCCGCAGGGCCTGAGCGGGGTGGCCGGTGTAGGTGTAGGTCTTGGCGCGGTAGGCGGCGGCGCGGGCGTCGTCGCCGGCCTCGGCACGGGCGCCTGCGAGGACCCGCTCGCGCCCGGGGTACTTGGGGCGGGCGAACTCAGCCAGCGGGTCGGTGAGGTCATCCTTCGTGCCCGCCTTGCCATCCTCGCCTGCCGGCCCGAATCGCTGGTAATTGATGAACGCGTTGGCGCGTCCGACGTGCTTGTCGTTGGCCTTGAACAGCTCGGCGATCCGCTGGGTCGCGCTGATGATGCTGTTGCGGTCCCAGGCGCCGTCAAAGACGATCCGGGCGGCGGCGAGGGCGGAGGCGTAGTCGCCCTTCGCGGCGTGCGCCTCGGCAATGCGCTCCTGTGCCCGATGCCAGTGGTAGGTCTCGTCGGGGTAATCGGTGAAGACCCGCTCATACGCCGTCAGCGCGAGGTCGTACGCCCGCTGCTTCAGGTGGATGTCGCCGGCCAGCATCGCCCACCCCTGTGCCTGTTGCCGGTCTGTTTCCTCCTTCTCAAAAGCGGCATAGGCCTTCAGCGCATCATCGTAGCGATCGAGTTCGGTCAGCACCTGCCCGTAGCGCGTGCGGAAGTCGGCCTGCGACCGAACGGCCCAGTGGCGGAGGTGATCCGGCTCGAGCAGGCGGGCGATCGGCGGGCGGTCCTCGAGCACCTTGACGGTCACCG
>CAZMDT010000341.1:0-3674 GCA_964564965.1 uncultured Planctomycetaceae bacterium
ATGCGCAAGAACGCGCAAGAATCGGGAAGAATGCGCAAGAACGCGCAAGAAGTTGGCAGGCGGCAGGACCGTGAGGCGGGATACGCTGAAGCCTGACACCGGGAGGCCGGGGATCGGAATACGGGCGGGCGAGAAGGCTGGAGGCCCGGATGAACGCCCGACGGCCGACTTCCAGCAGCCGACAGCCGACCCCGGCGGGCCGGGACCGCGCCGCCACAGGTCGGATGGCCGGATGCCGAGGGATCGGAAGGCGGACCGCACAGGGAACGCTGAGGTGCCCGCGAGTGGGCGGGCGGGCTCAGGGCGTGTGCGGCGCGGCGTCGAGAATTACGCCGTCGGTCATCCGGGCCACGCGGTCGGCGTATCGGGCGGCGTCGGCGGAGTGGGTGATCATCACGATGGTCTGCCGGCGCTCGCCGTTGATCCGCCGCAGGTGCTCGAGCAGGACGCGCCCGTTCTCGCTGTCGAGGTTGCCGGTGGGCTCGTCGGCCAGCAGGAGGGCCGGGCGATGCGCCAGCGCCCGGACGATGGCCACGCGCTGCTGCTCGCCGATGGACATCTGCGAGGGCTTCCGCCGGCGGACGTGCCCCACGCCGAGGGTGTCGAACAGCTCGTCCGCCTCCGGCCCCGGGCGGAGCCCGCGCACCTTCAGCGACACGGCCACGTCGTCCACGGCCCGGAGCTGAGCCAGCAGGTTCAGCCGCTGAAACACGAACCCGATCTGCGTCCGCCGCAAAGCGTTTCTCGCCGACTCGCCGGCGGGCACGGGCCGGCCGTCCAGCCACAGCTCCCCCGCGTCGGCCGTGTCCATCAGCCCCAGAATGTGCAGCAGCGTGCTCTTCCCGCAGCCGCTCGGGCCCATGATCGTCAGAAACTCGCCCCGACGAACCGTCAGCGACAGCCCGCGCAGCACGTGCACGCGGGCGGGCCCGCTGCCGTAGCTCTTGTGCAGGCCACGCGCGACCACGATGTTGTCGTCATCCGTCATGCCGTTTCCGGGCGCGCGGGGCGCGCCTCACTCCATCCGCAGGGTCTCCACCACGTCGACGCGCATGGCTCGCCACGCCGGGTACAGCGCGCTGGTGACCGCCCCGGCGGCCCCCACGGCCACGGCGATGCCGACCCACTCCCACGTGATCGACACGGTCAGCGTCAGGCGCGACTGCTCGATCGCCCAGCCGATGGGGAAGCCGGCGATCACGCCCATGGCCGTCCCGGCGGCGGTGAGCAGCACCGACTCCCCCAGCACCTGCCGGAAGATGAACCACCTGGACGCCCCGTGGGACTTGAGGATGGCGATCTCCCGGGCGCGTTGAAGCACCATGGTGTACAGGGTGATCATGATAAACAGGAAGGCCACCACGAGCGCCACGCCGTTGATGACGTCGAAGAAGGTCATCATGACCCTGGACCGCTCGACCACGGCGCTGCGGTACTGGGAGAGGGGCTGGACGTGGTGCTGGATGGCCGCCGTCAGCGTGGCGGCGGCGTCCTTGGCGTCGACGCCGGGCCTGAGCTTCACGAAGATAAGCGTGCTCTTGCGGATGTCGCCGGTGCCGAAGAGCCACTGCGCCGTCCGCCGGGGCAGGTAGATCCGCCCGACGCCGCCCGCCTGGACGATGCCCACGACCGTCCAGGTGTGCCCCGCCGTTTCGAGCGTCTCCCCGACGCGAAGGTTGTTCGTCCGCGCCAGGCGGGCATCCACCACCAGCTCGAAGCCGCCCCGCTTCGCCAGCCCCTCGCGCAGGAACTCCCGCGTGATCGGCTCCGCCTCCTCGCCCTCGCCGGCGGGGGCGGTCGCGGGGGTGAGCATGACCTGCTCGATCCACCGGGCGGCCGCGCCGTCCGGATCGAACAGCCGCCCCTTGAGAATCCGCCGCCCGCCGACGATCGCCTCGAACGCCTGCCGGTCGACGCCGACGGCGAGGTACTCCCGCGGGCCGCACTTCATGGGGTGCATCTGGACGGGCACGGCCCGCTCGACGATGTCGCCGTGCTCCCGGAGCAGCTTGTCGGCGAGGCCGTCGGGCAGGCGCACGCTGAAATCGTAGACCACGTCGCCGATGCGCGGCGTGACCATCAGGTCGGCCTCGACCTGCTCCCAGCGGCTGCCGAACTCCTCCAGCGTCCCGCGCGTCAGGCCGCTCAGCGTCACCATCATGCACATGCCGATGGCGATCCCGAGCACCGTCAGCACGCTCCGCAGCTTGTGGTGCGTCAGGTTGGCCAGGGGCAGATAGGTCATTGGCGTTGGGCGTTCAGGCGCCGTCCCGCGGGGGCGGGGCCGCGGATAGCTTACTCACCGCGGGCGGGCGGGGGCAAGGCGCTCGGGTGCAGGAGCGGCTGGCGGGCGGGACCGGCGACGGGGATGATGTCTGGTGTGCCGGGGGCGGGCCGCGCCCGCCGGCGTCGAGGGAGGCTCCCCATGCCCGCGCGTGCGTTGGTTGTGTCGATGGTTCTGCTCGCGGTGGCCCGGGCGCCCGCTGCGCCAGCGAAGGAGCCGCCGCCGGCACGGGGCGCCGCCTCGCCCCTGGCCGCGCAGATCGACCGCGTTTCGTTCAGGGACACCACCTTGTCGGATGCGATTGCGCTCGTGCGCGACCAGGCGAAGCTCAACATCCACGTCAACTGGAAGGCGATGACGGCGGCCGGCGTGGACGAGAGCATGAAGGTCAACCTTCAGGCGAAGCAGATCTCAGCCGGCGCCGTCCTGACGGCCGTTTGCGCCGTCGCCGGAGGCGCGAGGCTCAACTGGCAGTTCGAGGGGGGCATCGTGAACCTGTCGACGAAGGCCGACCTGGCCCGGCAGACCTCCACGGCCCCCTACGCGCCGCTGCTGGCGGGCACGGGCGACCGCGCGGCGCAGAGGCAGCAAGGCGTGCGGCTCATCGAAGCCCTTCTCGGCCCGGGCGGCGCCCCGCCGGCCGTGGCGGTGCAGGCCGGGCGGCTCGTCGTCACCGCGCCCCCCGCCGGCCACGACCTCCTCCGGCGCCTCTACGTCCTCGCCCAGCATGGCGCCGCGCCCGAGCAGTGGCACCGCCTCGTGGCGGCGAGGAACCGTCTTCGCGCGGCGGTGCTGCCCCGCGTGGCGCTCCGCGACGCCCGGTTCGACGACGCGGTCGCCACGGTTGCCGAGGCCGCCGGCGTCAATGTCGCCATCGATGTCTTCTCGCTGGCGGCGGCGGGGGTCGAGCTCGGCCGAAAGCAGGAGCTGGTGCTTCAGGACACCACGGCCGACCGGGCGGTGCGGCTGCTCATCGAGTCGGTTGGCGCCGGGGCGAAGGTGCGGCTCATCCTCGACCCGATCGCCGACGGCGAGGTGCTTCTGCTGACGACGGCCGAGCGGGCGGCGACGCACCTGCTCGCCTGCGACCTGACACCCGCCCTCGCTCAGAAGCTCGGCGCGGCGACCGTGGAGCAGGTGCCCCGGGCGATCCGCAGCAAGCTCGGCTCCTCGGCGTGGCAGCCGGAGGGCCCGGGCGAGGTGTGGGTCGTGGGCCCGCGCCTGGTGTTCCTCCAGACGGCCGACGATCTCGTCCGCATCGGCCAGGTGCTCGGCATCCGGGCCGTGGCCACCAACCCGAAGCCCGTCCGCGTGTCGGCGCCGGCGGCGCCGGCGGCGGCGACCCGCCCGGCCGCGGCATCCAGGCCGGCCGCGGCGGCCGACGCCGAGG
>CAZMDT010000342.1:0-3642 GCA_964564965.1 uncultured Planctomycetaceae bacterium
CTCCGCGATGCCCGCCGCCACCGCCCCCGCCTGCACGCGCATCAGCGGCGGCTCGTCGCCCGTCGAGGCCACCACCACCGACCGCGCCAGGCCCTCGGGGCCCAGGTCCTTCTCGATGAACTCCAGCACCTCGCGCCCGCGCTCGCCGATGAGCGCGATGACCGTGACGTCGGCGGAGGTGTGCCGGCCGATCATGCCCAGCAGAACGCTCTTGCCCACGCCGGGGCCGGAGAACACGCCCATCCGCTGGCCCCGCCCGACGGTGAGCATGGCGTCGATGGCGCGGACGCCGACGGGCAGCGGATCGGTGATTCGCAGCCGGCGCATGGGGTCGAGCGGCTCAGGCCAGACGGGCATCTGCCGCTCGACGCGGAGGTTTCCGCGGCCGTCGATGGGCACGCCGCGTCCGTCGAGCACGCGGCCGAGCATGTCGGCGCCGACGCCGACGGTCTGCTCGGTGCTGATCAGTCTGACGCGGTCGCCTCGGCAGATGCCGGCCATGAGGCCCATGGGCATCACGAGCGTCTGTTCCGCGGCGAAGCCGACGACGCGTGCCTCGACGGCGGAGGCGGCGGAGGCGGGCTCGCCGGCGTAGAGCCCGCTGCGGTCGCCGCGAACGATGCGACAGGCGGCGCCGACGGGCACGGCGAAGTCCGACACGCTGACGGTAAGCCCGCGCACGCCGCTGACGCGCCCGGTCACGCCGACCGGCTGGACGTTCCGCAGCACCTGCCTGTGGGGCTCAAAAGGATCCATGGCCGACGGCGGCTCTCCTTTCGGCGAAGGGCAGCGGGGGCGTGGGCTCCTCGGCGACGTAGCGTCCGTCCTCCTGGCCGGTGGTCCCGGGCCCGAGCAGCGCCCGCACGACGTTCTCGAACTGCGTGTCGACGGTGGCGTCGATCTCGCCCTGGCGGCGGGTGAGCTTGACGCCGCCGGGGGCGATCTGCTCGTCGGCGACGAGCCGGACCTCGCCGGCGGCGAACACGGTGGCGAGCTTCGCGCAGTGCTCGCGGAGCCCGTAGAGCTGCTGCGGGTTGACCCGGACGATGATCTCGCCGGGGCCATCCAGGAGTTCGAGGGCCTTGCGGAGGTTCGCCCGCGCCGCCTCGATGTCTGCCACGGCGACGCGTGCGACGATCTTTTCCGCCAGGGCGATGGCGAACTCGAGCATGCCGCCCCCGGCGGCGCATATGAACTCCGACCGCGCCGCCGCCAGCTCCTCCACGATGCGCTGCCCCAGGCGGGCCAGCCGCTCCAGCTCCGCCTCGAACGCCTCCCGCGCCGCCTCGGCGCCCTCGCGCCGGCCTTGTTCGAGGCCCTCGCCCCGCCCGCGGGCAAAGCCCTCCTCGTAGCCGGTCTCGGCGGCCTGGCGCTCGACGGCCTCGGCGCTGCTGCGGGCCGCCGCCACAACCCGCGCCGCCTCCTTGCGGGCCTCGAGCACCCCCTGCCGCGCCTCGGCGGCGAGGTCGTTCAGGTTCAGGGCGGCCGCCTCACCGGCCGGCGGGTCCGCCGTCGAGTTCGCCTTGATGATTCGTGCCATCGCTGCGGCCCACCTATGCAAGCAGTTCGCGCTGAACGGCGGCGCCGGAGACGTACTGCCCGGCGCTCACCTGCCGGACGGCCTCAACCAGCCGCTGCTGGGCGGCCTCCACGTCGCGCAGGCGCACCGGCCCGAGGCGGTCCATCTGCCGGCGAACCTCCCGGCGCGTCGGCGACGGCAGGCAGGTGAGGACCTTCCGCCGCACCTCGTCGCCCGCGGCTCGCAGCGCCAACGCCAGTTCGTCGGCCGTCAGGCGCATCACCGCCGGCTGAAGCCAGCCCGCGGGCAGATCGCCGAGGTCCTCGAACGTGAACAGCCGCCGACCGATCGAATGCGCCAGCGACGGCCTGCCGTCCGCCAGGCCCCTCAGCACGGCCTGTTCCGTCGCGTAGCCGGCGTGGTGCAGGATGTCGGCCGCCGCGTCGAGGCCGCCCCCCGCCGCCGGCGCCTCCGGCCTGCCCGCCAGCCGATCGTCGATCACCCGCTCGACCTCGCGCACGACCTCCGCGTCGATCCGCTCCATGGCGGCGATGCGGCGGGTGAGGTCCACCTGGTCGCCTTCGGGCAGCCCGGCCAGCACGCCGGCCGCCTTCGTCGACGGCAGGTGCGCCAGCACCAGGGCCACCGTCTGCGGATGCTCCTGCCGCACGAGCGAGAGGATCTGCTCGCGGCCGAGGCCGCGCAGCCGCGCAAAGGGCACCCACGCGCCCTCGTCGTCGCCGCCGGTGTCCTTGCCGGCGCCCGCGTCGTGCCGGGGCTCCGCGCCGTCGGCAGCGCGCCCGGCCGCGCGACGCGCCCGGCGGCGCAGCAGAACGCCCAGCAGCCCCAGCCCCGCGACGCCCGCGGGCAGGGCCAGCAGGGAGGCGTTGCGCGCCGCCCAGTTCCCCACGTCCCCCGTGGCCTCGGGTGGCGGCTCGCCCGCTGACGGCGGGTCGTGATACCAACTCACGGTGACTGCCTCGGGGGCGTCGGCATCGATGAGGGCGGCAACGGCCTGGCGGAGGCGCGAAAGCTCGGCTGCGATGACCGGTTCGAGAGCGGCGGCGTCGGGGGTGTGGCCGCCGTGCTGCGCCCGGTAGACGTGGAGGAGGTAGCTGCGCGGGATGGCGATGGAGGCGGCGGTGCATCGGACGCGGCCGTCATCGCAGGTGACGTTCACGCCGACGGTCAGGCCCTTGACGTAAGGGAGCGCCGAGCGCAGGCGTGCGGTGTAGTGGGCCTCGGCGTCCCGCAGTTGCTGCACGGGATCGTCGCTGGGGCGGTAGCCCTCCGCCACCCGGTAGCTTCGCCCGGTGTTGTCCACGAGCCGGACGTCCTGTCGCTTCATGCCGGGGATGCATCCGGCGACCTGGTCGACGATGGCGGAGGCGAGGGTGTCGGTCATGGCGGCGCCCGGCTCGAGGGTGACCTTGACGGCGGCCGTCGCGGGGGCCCCCGGCGAGCCCAGCCTGTGCGGCTCGCCCGGCTCGAAGATCACCGAGGCGGCGATGATCCCCGGCAGCTCGCGGATCAGCTTGCCGAGGGCGACCATCTTCGCCGCCTGCCAGCGCCGGGTGCTCTGCGACTGGCTGGACCAGATGTCGCCCTCGCCGACGACCTGGGCCAGTGGCGCGGTGGGATTGCCGGCCGGCACCCCCTCGGCCGCCAGGATCGACCGCGCACGCTGCACCTCGTCGGCAGGCACGAGCACGCGCCGCCCGTCCGATTGGCAGGCGATGCCCCGCGCGTTCAGCACGCCCGTGGCGCGGGCCAGGTCGTGCTCGTCCAGGGTCTCGGAGAGGACGGGCACGAACTCGGCGGGCCGCCGAGACGCCGCCGCCAGCCACACCCCGCCCAGCAACAGCAGCCCCGCCAGCGCCGCGGCGGCAAGCCGCCTGCGCCAGCTCATGTTCCCGAAGCGTGCCCTAAGGTCGGTCCAGAGGCGTTTGATAGCGATCATTCGGCCGGGCCCTCCCTGGCCCTGGCCGCTGGCACACGCAGCAGCGGCTCACTGCTCATACAGCTCGGCGAAGTGCTGCCTGATTTCCTCAAGTGACTTGCTCTGGGCCTTGAGGCGGCAGATGTCCTCAAGGCGCTCGAAGACGGAGGCATCGTAAAGCCTG
>CAZMDT010000343.1:0-3635 GCA_964564965.1 uncultured Planctomycetaceae bacterium
CATCATCAACTCCCCCAGCAACCCCGCCGGCGTCACCTACACGCCGGAGGAGCTCGCCGCCCTCGCCGACGCCGTGCTCCAGACCGACCTCATCGTCTTCTCCGACGAAATCTACGAGAAGCTCGTGTACGGCCGCACGCGGTTCGTGTCGTTCGCCACGCTGGACGACCGCCTGCCCAAGCGCACGCTGACCTTCAACGGCCTGGCTAAGACGTTCGCCATGACGGGCTGGCGCATCGGGTGGGCCGCCGGGCCGAAGGATGTCATCGGCGCCATGGCACGCCTCATGAGCCACGCCACGACGAACCCGGTGAGTTTCGTTCAGGCGGCGGCCCTGGAGGCGTACACGAACCCGGCCGCTCCCGCCGCCACCGAGGCCATGCGCATCGAGTTCGAGAAGCGCGCCCGTCACATGTGGCGGCGACTCCAGGCCATCGACGGCCTGAAGTGCGTCGAGCCGACGGGCGCGTTCTACTGCTTCCCCGACGTGAGCGCCCACTACGGCCGCGAAATGGGCGGCATCAAGGTGACGGATTCGCTCTCGTTCGCCAAGGCCGCGCTCGAGGCGGCCCAGGTCGCCCTCGTGCCCGGCGGCGCCTTCGGGGAGGACCGCTGCGTCCGCCTCTGCTTCGCCGAGAGCATCGAGGAGATCGACCGCGGCCTCGACCGGCTGGAGAAGCTCCTGGCGGGGTAAGACAGACGGGCTTCCGCGCCGAAGGCGCGGCGCCTAGGTCGCGGCCTCGTGGACCCTCCACAGGCTCCGCCACGTGGCGGCCGCCCGGTCCATCAGCCCCATGTTCTGAAACGCCAGCGCCAGGAAGGCCCGGCACTGCTCGTTGTCCGTCGCGCCGGCGACGGCCGTCTGCAGGTGCTCCACCGCCCGCTCGAAGTTCTGCCGCTCGGTGTAGAGCAGCCCCAGACGGTAGTGCAGGTCGACGAACTCCGGCCGAAGCTCGAGCGCCCGGCGGAAGGTCTCGATGGCCTCCTCCGTCATGCCGAGGTCCTGCTGGGTGACGGCGAGCTTGATGATCGCCTTGACGTAGGTGGGGTTGATCTCGACGGCCTGCTCGAACTGCTCGAGCGCCTCGCCGAGCCGCCCTTCGGCCCGGAGCATCACGCCGTAGCGGTAGCGCACGTCGGCGTGGCGCGGCTCGCGTTCGACGGCCTGGGCGTGGCGGTCGATCTGCCGCTCGAGCAGGTGGTCGTTGTCGAGGTCCAGCTCGGCCGTCGGCGCGCCGCCACCGGTCTCGAAGCTCCTGGCGTACTCCTCCGCCACGGCTGCCTTGAGCTGAAGCTTCGCCATCTCCGCCAGCAGGATCGTGCTGTTGGGCTCGACGGCGTGGGCCAGGTCGAAGCTGTTCATGGCGGCGGCCTCGTCGCCGGCGGCAAGCTGCGCCACGCCCAGGCCCACGTAGTTCTCCAGCACGCGGTCGCTGAGCTCGCAGGCGGTCTGGAAGGCCTCGGCGGCCTCCTCCCACCGCCCGCTGATCAGGTGCTGCGTGCCCATCCGCACCGTCGCCTCGAGGTACGTCGGCTGAAGCTCCAGCGCCCGCCGGTACTGGCTCATCGCCGCCTCGTCGTCCCCCGTCCGCCCGTACAGGTCCCCCAGCCGCAGGTGAAGGTCCGCGAACGACCCCTGCCGCTCGATGAGCGTGTGGAGGCGTTCGATGGCCTCGCGGAGATGCCCCTCGGCAACCAACGACTCCACCTCGTCATCGAGCAGCGCCCAGTTCTCCGGCTCCATGGAAATGGCCGTCTCGAACTCGCGGATGGCGTCGTCGTGACGCCCGGCGCGGCAGTGAAGGTGCGCCACCGCCGAGCGGATCCACGGCTCTTCCGGGTGGGCGCGCAGCAGCGCCTCGTACTGCTCGACCGCCTCCTCCACACGGTCGAGAAACACCGCCACGGCCGCCAGCCGCTCCCGCGCCGGCCGGAAGGCGCCGTCCCGAATTGTCGCGTCGCGGTAGTACTCCGCGGCGTCGGCCGCGCGCCCGAGCTTCTCGCAGCAGAACCCCATGGCGAACAGCACCGGTGCCCCGGCGGGAGCGATCTGGCCGGCGATCTTGAGCTGGTCCAGGGCGGCCTGGGGCGAGCCCTTCTCGGCGTGCGCCGCGGCCAGTGCCACGCGCGCCGCGAGGTAGTCGGGTTTCCGCCGACAGGCCTGGCGGAGGTGGTCGATGGCGTCCTCGACGCGCGAGGCGCGGAGGTACGTCAGCGCCAGGCGGAGCTGCATGTCGGGCCAGTCGGGGTGGTCGTGGCAGCGCTCGGCTAGCTCGTCCACCGGCTCCGCCGGCGGCGACCAGTAGTAGCGGTCGAGCACGTCGCCGAGGTCGCCCTCCAGCCCCCGCCCGAGCAGTTCCAGCAAGCGGCTCACCTTCCTGATGCCCTCCTGTATCCGGCGCCGCGGCTCACGCGGCGATCGCAGCAAGCGCCTCGGCCGCCGGTGCGTAGCTGCTGTTCAGGTCCAATGCACGCCTCAGATGCCGCCGCGCCTCCTCGGGCAGGCCGCAGTCGGCGAGCAGGCGCGCCGCAAGGCAATGGGCGTCGGGCCAGTCGGCGCCGGCCTCAACGGCGGCCCGGACGACCTCCGCCGCCAACGCCGGGCGCCGCGTCTGCGCGTAGAGGCGCCCAAGCCGGAGCAGCGCGGCGGCGTATTTCGGGTTGAGTTCGACGGCGGCCTCAGCGTGCTCGACGGCCTCGGTCAGCCGCCCGAGGCGCTCGAGAATCCCAGAGCAGTGGTAGTGCAGGTCGGCGTAGTCGGGGTGTGCCGCCAGCGCGGTCCGCACCACGCCGATGAGCATCCCCAGCAGCGCCGTCGCGCCGGCGCCGTCCGGCAGCGACAGGCAGGCGTCGAGGAAGTCCGGCTCGCACGCCACGTAGGCCGCCAGCTTGCCGATCTCCGAGCCCTCGCACGCCGGCGCCGGCTCCGGCATCGAGACGACGACGCGCCGCCCTTGCTTTTCAGCGGCGGCCGCCGTCTGGGCCAACTGCCAGCACAGCACCAAGTCGCTCGGGCACAGTTCGAGGGCCCGCCTGACGGCGGCCGCGGCTTCGGCGAAGTCCCCTGCCGCCGCCGCTGCCATCGCCAGGTACCGGTGGGCCTCGGCACAGGTGCAGTCGGCCTCGACGGCGCGGGCAAAGGCGGCCCGCGCCTCGCCGAAGCGCTCCTCGGCCGCGTGGAACAACCCCGACTGAACGTGCAACTCCGCCCGCTCGCCGAGGCGGCGCGCGGCAGCAGTCAGCGTCATGTGGGCCTCGGCACGCCGCCCCGCCCGCCACTGCGCCTGCGCCAGGCGGCGCCAGGCTGCCGGGCTGGCGTCGTCGGCGTGCACGGCCCGGTCCATCTCCCGGCAGCAGCCTTCCGGCCGGCCCGCCCGGGCGTACACGGCAGCCAGGTAGCTGCTTAGGTCGGCGGTGGGGCCGATCTCCTTCATCGCGCGGCGGAAGTGGTCCTCGGCCTCGGCGAACCGCCCGTTGGCAAGGGCCCGGGCACCGAGCGCCCGGCGGCTCATCGCGCGCTGATAGCGGGCCAGGTGCGCGGGCAGGTCGCCCGCCGCGCAGGCCCCCGCGCGGCGTAAGGATGGCGCGTGGCTTCCTCGCATTTCGGCCTCAGGCTCCCCGGTGAGTATCGGCAG
>CAZMDT010000344.1:0-3617 GCA_964564965.1 uncultured Planctomycetaceae bacterium
TCCAGCTCGCGGACGTTGCCGGGCCAGTGATAGGCGACCATCATGTTGATGGCGGGCGTGCTGATCCGCCGCACGTCCTTGCCCATCCGCCGGGAGCAGCGCTCCACGAAGCAGTCCGCCAGCAGGAGGATATCGTCCCGCCGGTCCCGCAGCGGCGGCAGGAAGATCGGGAACACGTTCACCCGGTAGTACAGGTCCTGGCGGAAGCCCCCGCCCTCAACGGCCCGCTCCAGGTCGCGGTTCGTGGCGCACAGAATCCGCACGTTCGCCTTCTGCGTGGCGTTGCTGCCCACGCGCTCGTACTCCTTCTCCTGGAGCACCCGCAGGAGCTTCACCTGCGTGGCCGGGGAGAAGTCGCCGATCTCGTCGAGGAACAGCGTGCCGCCCTCGGCCTCTTCGATGCGGCCCTTGCGCGACTGGATCGCCCCGGTGAACGCCCCCTTCTCGTGCCCGAACAGCTCGCTCTCCAGCAGGTTCTCGCTGAGGGCGGCGCAGTTGACCTTGATGAACGCGCCGCCTCGCCGCGGGCTGGTGTAGTGGATCGCGTGGGCCACCAGCTCCTTGCCCGTGCCCGACTCCCCGCGGATCAGCACCGTCGTGTCGCTGCCCGCCACCTGGTGGATCGCCCGGTACACCTCCCGCATCGCGTTGGAGTTGCCGATGATGTTCTCCGGGCGGAAGCGGTCCTCCAACTCGCTGCGCAGGCGCGTGTTCTCGGCCTCCAGCGCCTCGCGCTCCGCCGCCGACAGCCGGCGCGCCTGAACGTCCTTCGCCACCATGCTCGCCACGACGCTCAGCAGCCGCATGTCTTCCTCCAGCCGCGCGTTCTGCTCGAACGCCCGGTCCGCCGACAGCGCCCCCACCACCTCGTTGCCGATCTTGATCGGCACGCAGATGAAGCTCACCTCGCCATCGTCGGTCTTGTGCCGGGCGTGGACGCGGTTGAGGAACTCCGGCTCCTCGGACACCTTCGGCACGATGGCGGGCCGGCCGGTCTGCACGACCCGCCCGGTGACGCCCTCCCCCGTGCGGAAGCGGGCGGTGCGGCGTCGCTGCTCGGAGAGCCGGTGGCCGACCTCGACGACCAGCTCGGTGCCGTCCGGCGACAGCAGCAGGATCGTCCCCCGCTGCATGCCGAGCTGATCGTGCAGGACGTCGAGCACCTCCGCGAGCATCTGCCGCTGCCGCGACCCTGAGGCCAGCACCTCGCAGATGGCGTACAGCGGCTCAAGCAGCTTCGCGCCGTCAGTGAATGCCCTCTGTGCGTTCGTGTCGCCTGCCATCTCTGTTCCCTCTATTCTGTCACTCGATGCGGAAACAGCAACAGAAGTGTAATACATCGCGGCCGATGCGACAAGTACGTAGTATTCCGGATTCCGTGATAGTCTGGTCTCAATAATCTCAAATCCTTAAGAATAAGCATCTTACGACTATGAGATCGTCTCTGGCACGCTGTGTGCTTTATGCTGGTTGTTCGGGCCTGCCCCCTTGCGGGGCCGGCTGGCAGGCTGAAGGGCTGCGACTTAACCAGGCACTAGCGGGTGTCCGCGGCGTCAGCAGTAGCCCAGGCGCCGGGAGATGAGACCCGGACGCCGGAAACCAGCAGAGGCAGTCAACCATGAAGCTCGTCATCGCCTACATCCAACCGGAGCGCCTCAGTGACGTGAAGCAGGCGCTGTATGCCGCGGAGGTTTTCAAGGTCTCCGTGACGAACGCCCTCGGCTGCGGGCAGCAGAAGGGCTACCACGAGACCTACCGCGGCGTCGACATCGAGGTGAACCTGCTGAAGAAGGTCCGCCTGGAGATCGCCGTGAACGAGGGCTTCGTCCAGCCGACGATCGACGCGATCGTCAAGGGCGCCCGAACGGGCAACATCGGCGATGGTAAGATCTTCGTGCTGGCGCTCGATCGGTGCGTGCGGATCCGCACCGGCGAGGAAGGGAATGATGCCATCGGCTGACGTGCCGGGCGCGTCGGCCCGAGGCCGTGTGAAAACGTGGACCGGTGTCTTCGCGCTGAAAGGAAAGCACCCGTGAGCCCGCTGAACAGATGCTGCTGCGCCGCCGTCGTGTCGCTGATGGTGTGTGTGGTGGGCGTGCTGCCCGCCGCGGCCGACGAGCCCGGGAAGCCGCTGCCGCTTTCCTTCACCGTCGACTACACGCTCACCACCGACTACGTGTGGCGCGGGCAGAACCTCAGCGAGTACGCCGGCGAGGGCCGGGAGGACCTGAACCACCAGATGACCGTCGGCGCGGCCTACGACACCGGCGCGTTCGGGACCTTGGCCGCCTCGGTGTGGTTCGAATGGTTCGCCGGGCAGGAGAGGCTGACGCCGGGCAGCGGGGGCCACCTCCAGGAGGTGGACTACACGGTCTCGTGGCGCTACCTCGTGGAGCCGCTGGCGACCACGGCGGAGGTCGGCTGGATCGGCTATCACTTTCCGCGGGCGACGGGCGACGCGGCCTTCACGAACGAGCTGTACCTGAAGGTGTCGCTGGACGAGGCGAAGCTCTTCGGCATCGGAAGGCCGGTGCTGAGCCCGTACGTGGCGTATTACCACGACCTGGACGATCTCGACGGCGGCTGGATCGAGTGGGGCATCAGCCACGACTTCACCGCCGCCGACTTCGGGCTCGCGGAGGCCCCCGTGCTCCGGCACATGACGGTCACGCCGTCGTTCGTGATGGGCGTGGACCACGGCCAGCTCAGCGGCGGTACGCGCCTGGCCCACGTGCAGTGCGGGCTGGACGTGTCGTTCGACCTCGGCACGGCCCTGGGCCTGCCGGCGAATTGCGGCACGCTCACGCTGAACGGCTTCCTCCGGTTCAGCGACGCCGTGTTCAACGCGGTGCTCAACGACGAGTTCTGGGGCGGCGTGACCATCGGGTATGGCTGGTAGGGCCCCGGCGCGGCGCGACAGATGTGGCGGTACGCCCGGGCATCGACGGGCCTTGGATGGGAACATGGAGCCGCAAGTATCTTTGATGGTTTTTGTTGCGGACGACGCCCGGAAGTGCGGCATGCCCTGTGCATGTGGCACGCGGACCGGGACGCCGGCGGCCGCAGAATGAAAAGAACAGCTTTTGCGAGACAGCAAAGTGAATCCTGGCAGAGAACGAAACCGGATTGGTGCCGCGGCGAGGTGCCTCGCGGCGCTGCTGGTGATCGCCGCACTCACCGCGACCGCGACGGCAGAAACGCCCGACGAGGCCCGCATCGGCAGCGGGCTCGACACCGTGTGGGTCCTCGTGGCGGCGTTCCTCGTGTTCTTCATGCAGGCGGGCTTCGGCATGGTCGAGGCCGGGTTCATCCGCGCCAAGAACACCTGCAACATCCTCACCAAGAACTTCGTGGACTACTGCTCGGCCAGCATCATGTTCTTCCTCGTGGGCTACGCGCTCATGTTCGGAAAGGGCAACGGCCTGCTCGGATGGACGGGCTTCGCCCTGGAGGGCGCGGAGAACCCCTCGGGCGTGCCGGTCTGGGCGTACTGGCTGTTCCAGGCGGCGTTCTGCGGGGCCGCGGCGACCATCGTGGCGGGCGGGATGGCCGGACGGATGAAGTTCCCGGCGTACCTGCTCTACACCGTCGTCATCAGCGGCTTCGTCTACCCGGTC
>CAZMDT010000345.1:0-3573 GCA_964564965.1 uncultured Planctomycetaceae bacterium
GATCGTCGACGCCGCCGGAAATGTCCTCGGGCGGCATGGCGGGTACGCGCGGTTCACCATCGGCCAGCGGCGCGGCCTGCGCGTGGCGGCCGGGGCGCCGAGGTACGTCACGCACATCGACGCCGCGACGGCGGCGGTGACGATCGGCCCGCGCGACGAGGCGGCGGGCGTTGACCTGTCGGCCGACGGGGCCAACTGGCATGCGGACGTGCCGGCGGAGTTCGACGCACCGGGGCAGGCGGCGGTGGTGTACGAGGGCGACCGGCTCCTCGGCGGCGGCTGGATACGCTGATCGCCGGGGCCGGAATCCCCAATCCGGGATCTGAGATTTGAGGTCTGAAAACCCAAGTCCGAAGCGCACGATCCTCGCCGTCCATCCCGGCGCGCTGGGCGACCTGGTGCTTTTCGGGCGGTTGCTCCGCCGGCTCGACGGCGCCGTGACCCTCCTCGCCGGCGGCGAAAAGGCCCGCCTGCTTTTCGCCCTGGGAGACGTGGCGGCGGCACGCGACTTCGAGTCGCTGCCGATGCACGAGCTGTTCGCCGACGCCCCGTCGCCGGCCGGCCTCCTGCCCGGCCTGCTCGGGCACCACGATGTGGTCCTGAGCTGCTTCGGCAACGAAGCGACCAACCGCCGCCTGGCGGCGAAGTGCGGCTCCACCGAGGCGCACCTCCTGCCCGTCCGCCCGCCGGAGACGTTCGAGGGCCACCTGCTCGAGCTGTGGGCCGACCGGCTCGCCCTGCCCCGCCGCGACCTCATGCGCCCGGACGCCCGTCCGGTTCCGCCGACGATGCGGCGCGCGGCGGCCGAGGCGCTGGCGGCCGCGGGCGCCGCAGGGCAACGATACGCCGCGATACATCCCGGCTCCGGGTCGCAGACGAAGTGCTGGCCGCTGGAGCGCTTCACAGCGGCGGCTGAGGAGTTGGCCGGCGCGTGCGGTCTGGCGCCCGTGGTCATCCTCGGGCCGGTCGAGCTGGAGCGGTGGAGCGGCGAGATGCTGGCGGGGCTGCGGCAGCGACACGCGGTGCTGTCGCGGCCGACGCTCGAGACACTGGCGGGCGTGCTGGGGGGCGCTTCCGTATATGTCGGCAACGACTCAGGCCCCTCGCACCTGGCGGCGGCGGTCGGCGCGCCGACGGTCGTGCTGTTCGGAGCGACGCGCGCGAGGCACTTCGCGCCGGTCGGCCCGAAGGTGTGCGTGCTGTCGGCCGAGAGTGTGGCGGCGATCCGAACGGCGGACGTGGTTTCGGCGGCCGCCGCCCTGGCCGGTGGGGGCGGCGAGCGGACCGGGTCTTCCTCCCCCCGAAGCGCTTGACAGGCCCCGCCCCTCGCCCCCATGATGACCCCGCCGGGCGGGGCCGGCGAGTTGTAGCGGAAGCGTTTCCCGCTCGCCGGCTGGGCCCCGCCGGCAGCCGGACGCATTGGCACGTACCCCGGGCAGCAGCATGTCGCCAAAGGATGTTCCGCGGGGCGCTCACTTCCGTTTCGCCCGGACCGATCCGCGGCTCAGTGCCCTGACGAATCCGTGCGTGCCGATGCGCTGAAGGAGCCGCCGTATGGCTACGGGCAAGGTCAAGTGGTTCAACAACGCCAAGGGCTACGGGTTCATCACAGCGGACGACGGGACGGAGGCGTTCGTCCACTATGCGGACATCGAAGGCGACGGCTTCAAGTCGCTCCGTGAAGGCCAGAGCGTCGAGTTCGAGCTCACCGACGGCCCGAAGGGCGCCAAGGCCGTCAAGGTCCGCGGCGCCTGAGCGCCCGCCGCGTCGCCGAGACTCCGAAGCGCCGCCGACGGGCGGCGCTTCTTTTACGCGCGGGCGGCCGGTAGAATGCCGCCCATGGTCATCCGGACCAAGATCGTCGCGACGGTCGGCCCGGCCAGCGGAACCCCGCAGGTCATCCGTCGGCTCGTCGACGCCGGCTGCGACCTGTTCCGCGTCAACTTCTCCCACGGCACCGACGAGCAGCACGCCGGGCTGCTGTCGGCGATCCGCGGCGTGGAGGACGACACCGGCGAGCCCATCGGCGTGATCGGCGACCTGTGCGGCCCGAAGATCCGCGTCGGGCCCCTCACCGGGGGGTCCGTGCTGCTGGCGGACGGGCAAGAGCTGGCCATCCGGCGCGACCCCGTCGAGGGCCAGGCCGACCGCATCTCCATCACGCTGGCGGAGATGGTGGAGGCGGCCCGCCCCGGCGACGCCGTGTTCATCGACGACGGCAAGATTCGCCTGGAGGTCATCGAGGCCGGCGGCGAAGACGAGGTCCGCTGCCGCGTCGTCCGCGGCGGCGTGCTCGCCAGCGGCAAGGGCGTCAACCTGCCCCACACGAAGCTCAAGCTCCAGGCGATGACGGAGAAGGACCACCGCGACGCCGCCTGGATCGCCGAGCGCGACTTCGACTACGTGGCGCTGTCGTTCGTCCGCTCCGCAGACGACGTGGCCAAGCTGCGGGCGTTCCTCCACGAGCGCGGGTGCGAGGCGCACATCATCGCCAAGATCGAGAAGCCCCAGGCCCTGGAGCGGATCGGGGAGATCATCGACGCCGCCGACGCCGTGATGGTGGCGCGCGGCGACCTGGGGGTGGAGATGGACCTCCCGGCCGTGCCGGTGGCGCAAAAGCGCATCGCCCGCCTCTGCCAGGGGGCCGGCAAGCCGTGCATCATCGCCACGCAGATGCTCGAGACGATGACCCACGCCGACACGCCCACGCGGGCGGAGGTCTCGGACGTGGCGAACGCGGTGCTCGACCACGCGGACGCGGTGATGCTCTCGGGCGAGACCGCCGTGGGAGAGCACCCGGTGGCGGCGGTGCGGGTGATGAACGACATCGTGGCGCACATGCAGGCGTACCATGACGAGACCTACGTCCCCACGCCGGTGGCGTACGCGCCGGCGCCGACGGCGGGCGCCCTGGCGGCGGCGGTGCGCGAGATCGCCGCCGTCGAGGACATCGCCGCCGTCGCCGTGTTCACGCTGTCGGGGCGCACGGCGCTGATGTTCGCCAAGCACCGCCCGCCGGTGCCGATCCTGGGCCTGTCGCCGAGCCGCGCGACACTGCGGCGAATGTGCCTGTACTACGGCGTCGAACCCGCTCTCGCTCCCATCGTCGAGCATACCCGCGACATCCTCGACCTCGCGTCCCGGTTCGCCATCGACCGGGGCATCGCCGGCGACGGCGACAAGATCGTCGTCGTCTCGGGCCGGCCCATCGGACAACCCGCCGCCACCAACACGCTGGTGGTGCACACCGTCAGGCGCCCGGGATGACGCCCCCGGCCGACAGCCGCCCGGCCCCCGGCGGCACGCGGCGCGAGGGCCTCGCCGCCGCGGCGATCGTTCTGGCGGGCCTGGCCGCCGCGCTGGTGCTGGGGGCCGCCTCCACCGGCGTCTACCACGACGACGACATCTGCCACTACCTCTACGCCCGCGACTCCTGGGGCCAGCCGCGCACCATGCTCCACTGGTGGGCCCGCGCGGGCTACAACATCCCGGTGATGTTCGTGGCCCGGGCGTTCGGCATGCCCGGGTGCCGGGCCTTCAGCGCGCTTGAGACGGCGGGGGTAGCGCTGCTGG
>CAZMDT010000346.1:0-3572 GCA_964564965.1 uncultured Planctomycetaceae bacterium
GCCGCCGCCCGGCCCAGCCGCGCACCGGTGACCATCAACGCCGGGGGACGCAGCAGCTTCGCCGCCGCTGCGCGGGAAACGTCGCCGCAGCCGCCCAGCACGTACACCCTCTCCACGCCGGCGGGGCGGAACGCGTCGAGCGGCACCTCGGCGGCGCCCGGCCAGTCGCCCTCGAACGGGGTCACCGCCTTCACCGAATCCGGCGGGACGTGCCAGAGCACGTCGGCGGCGTCGAGCAGGTCGGGGCGCCAGGTGCGGTCGCGTGCGACCTGCTCGGCCGCCGCGAACGCCGCAAACGACCCGTCGGGCATCGCGATCTTCAGCGTGTGCTCGAAGGCGCGGGCGGGGCCGCCCTCGGCGCCGCCGCTGAAGGGGACCTCGCGGGCGCCCGTGGCGGGCGGGCCGGAGGCGACGACCACGCGGGTGAACTCGCGTGGCCCGGCGGGGAAGGGGCGGGCCCGGGCGCCGGCGAGCCGGGCGACGGTGGCGTGGGGTGTGGCGTCGATGACGACCTTGGCGACGACGGCCTGGCGCCCGCCGCGGTTCGCCATGACGATGCCGGCGAGTTGGCCGTCGGCGTCGCGGAGCACGTCGGTGGGGTAGGAGCCGAAGAGGAACTGAACGCCGGCGTTGAGCAGGGCCGCGTCGAGCGTGCGCTTCACGTGCAGGGGCGTGGGCGGGCGCCGCGCGGGCTTCGTGGCGGGGGCCCGCTCGCCGCCCTCGACGACGACCTCGCCGAGGAGCACGCGCCCCGTCTGCGGCGCCGGCTTCACGTCGAGGCGGATGTAGCGCGCGGTGGCGTCCGTCTCGGCGGCCAGGTCGATGGCGGCGTCCTCGGCGTCGCCGCCGTCGAGCCGGTCGTTTCCGACCGTGGCGAGCTGGCGCCACGTGTCGCCGTCGTCGCTGGCGTGGATCGTCACGCCGGCCACGGCGAAGTCGCCGCGGCGCTGGTAGGCGTACAGGTGGACCTTGCGGACGGCCTGCGGGCGGGCGAGGTCGAGCGTGATGCTGACGTCACCGCCGTACTCGACGCTCTGGGCGACGGCGCTTCCGGCCCGGCCGTCACAGAGCAGCGACGGGGGGCGGCCGTCGCGGTGTCGCCCGGCGGACGCGCGGCTGGCGCTGTAGCGGAACGGCAGGCCCGCGGGCAGCGAGGAGCCCTTCGCGGCGGCGGGGGGGCGGTAGATCGCCTTGGCCAGCTCCGTCGCCGGCTTCTCGCCGGGCTCCAGCCAGAGGCGAAGCGCCCCGCACATGTCCTCGCCGAGATAGGTCCGCGGCGCGGCGAGGAAGACCTTCGCGCCGTTGCGGGCGGCCTCGCAGGCGGCCGCCACCGCGCCCGTCGAGCCGCCGACGACCACCACGTCCACCTCGTAGGCCACCGGCACCCCCCTTGCCGATTCGGCCACCTGCGCCGCGGCCGCCGGGCTCGCCGCAGACAGCACCACCGATAGACACGCCGCCGAGGCGCTCGCGATGGAGCTCATGTCACTTCCTTCTAAAGGCTCTTCCATGGATGCCTTCGGCAGTGTGGGCGGGCGCGCTTAGGCGTTCCTGCCGGGCGATGCACACTCACTCGGGAATGACGACCGTCCCTGCCTTGTCGGACGGGCCGGGCGTGACGGAGCCGCTGGAGCCGCTCGGCGCGAGGGCCTCGGCGGCAGCCGGGGCGGCCGGCGCGGGAGGCAAGGCGCCCAGGATCCGCTGAATGCGCAGGAACTCCTGCTGGTTCGGCGGCGCCGCGGCGTCTCGCACGGCGGCGGGGTGCTGCTGGCGGATGGTCGCCTCCGCCTCCTCGATCCGCTTGGTCGTCAGCGGGTGGGTCATGAAGAACTCCGCGAACTGGCCGGGCTGCTGCTCGGCGCCCTCGTTGAGCGTCTCGAGCAGCTCCACCATGCCCCACGGGCTGTAGCCCGCCCGGGCCATGTACTCGATGCCCGCCTGGTCGGCGGCGTATTCCTGGTCGCGGCTGTAGCGCAGCTCCATCAGCCCGCCGACGATCTTGGTCGCCGTTCCGGCCAGCTCGCCGCCCGAGCCGCCGAGCGCCTCCGCCACGACCGTCGCCAGCAGCTCCACGCCCACCTGCCGCTGGAGGCCCTTCATGCTGTCCTGGTGGACGGTGTGCCCGATCTCATGCCCGAGCACGGCGGCCAGCTCGCTTTCACTCTTCATGCTCTTGAGTAGCCCGGCCGTCACGTAGGTCGGCCCGCCCGGGAGGGCGAAGGCGTTCGGGACGTCCGACTTGAGCGCCGCGAACTTGTACGGCATCTTGCGGTCGGCGACGGCCTCGAGCTTGCGCCCCACGCGATCCACGTACGCCTGGACCGCCGGGTCCTCCACGCGCCCGCCGAACTGCTTCTCGAATTCCGGGCCGTACTTCTCCCCGAGCGCGATCTCGTCCTCACGGGTGAACAGGAACACCTGGTTGCACCCCGCCGACAGCAGCGGCGTGCACAGAACAGCCGCGACGAGCAGACGGTGTGTGGCTTTCATGGTGACGCTCCTTTCGTGTTCACGTGGATGCCGCCGGTGGCGAGGCGGCCGGCCAATCGTGATCATTCTGCGCTTTCCGGGCCGGGCTCAGCGCCCAGCACGCTTCTTATGTTATCGGCGTCCACGGGCTCGATGACGCCGCGGTCGGTGACGATGGCCGTGATGAGCTCCGCGGGCGTGACGTCGAAGGCGGGGGCGTATGTCTTCGCCCGCTCCGGGGCGGTCCGCCGCCCGAAGCCGCACGTGATCTCCTCGCCGTCGCGCTGCTCGATGGGAATCTCATCCCCGCCGGCCAGCGACAGGTCAAACGTGCTGTACGGCGCCGCCACGTAGAACGGCACCTGGTGCCGCGCCGCCAGCACCGCCACGCCGTACGTCCCGATCTTGTTCGCCACGTCGCCGTTGCCCGCGATGCGGTCGGCGCCGGTGATCACCATGCCCACGCGGCCCTCCCGCATCACCTGGGCCGCCATGCTGTCCGTGATGACCACCGCCTCGATGCCCGCCTGCATCAGCTCCCACGCCGTCAGCCGGCTGCCCTGAAGCAGCGGCCGTGTCTCGTCGCAGTAGACGGTGAAGCGATGCCCGCCGGCGTGGGCGACGTACATACCGGCCGTCGCCGTCCCGATGCCCGCCGTGGCGAGCGCCCCGGCGTTGCAGTGCGTGAGCACGCCGGTGTGGCGGCGGATGATGCCGGCGGCGTGCCGCCCGATGGCCGCGCAGAGGGCCTCGTCCTCCGCGTGGATCGCGCGGGCCTCCTCCAGCATCGCCTCGCGGATCTCCTCGAAGCGATCGCAGAGCGTCCGCCGGGCACGCCGGAGGACCCGGCGCACCGCCCACGACAGGTTCACCGCGGTGGGGCGGGCGCTTTCGAGGTACTCGGCCGCGGCGCCCACGCCCGTCATGAAGTCCGCCCCGTCCGGAATCCACTGCGCCGCCACGACCATGCCGTACCCCGCGGCCACGCCGATCGCCGGCGCCCCACGGATGACCAGCCGCCGGATGGCGTCCCAGACCCTCTGGGCGTCGCGGCAGTCGGCGAAGGCGGTCTCGGCGGGGAGGCGCGTCTGGTCGAGCAGGCG
>CAZMDT010000347.1:0-3562 GCA_964564965.1 uncultured Planctomycetaceae bacterium
GTGCGAGCGCCCCAGCGCCAAGAGCACGGCGATCAGCTTGCGCCCGACGGCCGGCTTCTCCTTCGCCGGCAGCGGCTGCCGGTACCAGCGGCGGTACACCTCGGCGCGGCGCTGCCGCCATTCGTCGGCGCGGTCGGGCGCCTTCACCCGGAGGACTTCGAGCGCCTTCTCGGCCGTGGCCAGGCCGTCGACGGCGAGGCTCGCCAGCCCGTAGCCCACCGACCGCTCCAGCAGGCGCACGAGCAGCGTGTCGTTGCCGACGGCGATCCGGGTGGCCTTGAGAAGCCTGGCGGCTCGCTCGGCGTCGGTGGCGGCGCCGGCGACGATCTCCCGGATGAGCTTCTCGGTGGCCGGGTCGGCATCGTCGGCGCCGGCAGCGGCGGCCGACAGCAGCAGCGCCGCGACGATCACGGGTGCCTTCCCGGTGCGTCGTGCCATGTTCCGCTTCTTTTCGCCGTGCCCCCGGAGGCGCGGCGCCAGGACGTGCTCGTGCGGCCGAACGCGGGGCGGTGAGCTTCTATTGCCACCGGCGCGATTCCGCCTCCGCCCGCTGCCCGGTCAGCCCGCGCCGCGGCCGCGCGCGACAAGGCCCGTCGTCTGGACGGGCCCTTCAATGGGTAGGGGCGGAATCGAACCGCCGACACCATGATTTTCAGTCATGTGCTCTACCAGCTGAGCTACCTACCCGGACTCCCGCCGACATCGCCGCGCCGCCACACCAGCAGCTTATCGCCGGCGTCGGCGCTGTCAAGGCCGGGCGCGGCGGCTACTTCTTCTTCTCGACGTAACCGACCCGCTTCTTGATCTGATCGGGGCCCAGCCACAGCAAGGCCGCGGCCGTGTCCATCTGGTTCCGCAGCGCGCCCGCCAGCGTCTCGCGCCTCGCCTGGTATTCGTCGCGCGCGGGCGGCTGGTAGCCGATCCGTCGCACGATGAGCACCTCGCGCGGGCGCGGGCCGGGGTCTTCCGGCATGGCCACCGGGATGACCTCAACGGCCGGGGGCATCTCCCCGCCGTCGGCGCCCACGTCCTCCGGCGCCAGCTCAAACAGCCTCTCCATCATCTCCTCGCGCAGGGGCTGCGGGATGGCGGCCAGAAGCTGCAGCAGCTTGGCGTCCTCCTGGATCCGAATGGCCTGCTCGACCTGGTTGGGGTCGGTCACCTGGTCTCTGATGCGTCGCTGCTCGTAGGGCAGGAGCCTGCGGTCCTCGCTGCGGTAGAGGTAGTTCTTGAGGTAGGCGGGCTGGATGCGCCCCGTCCGCGTGAGGTGCATGAGCTGCTGCGAGCGCGCCAGCGGCTCCGTCTCGAACGGCGCTTCGATCAGCGGGTTGCCCGTCGCCACGATCCCCAGGCTCGTCTCACCCGCGGTGACGCGCTCGGCGATGCCCCGGGCGAAGTCCGTGGCCAGTTCCAGCGCCTTTCGGGTCCTCAGGTCCTCGATCACCTGCTCGCGGATTTCCGGCGTGAGCTTCTCCGGCACGCCCGCCGGCTCGAACGCCGCCAGCCGCCACACCGCCACGCCCGTCGGCGAGGCCAGGTCGTCACCGGCCTCGCCCACCTGGATCGTCGGGGGCTTGGTTCCGCCGGCGGACTGCTGTGGCGGGAAGACGAGGTCGGCAAGTCCCTGCCCGGCGGGGGTCCGGCCGAAGAGGAGACGGAGGTCGAAGGTGTCGAGATCGTCAGCGCCGCCCCGCCCGAACATGGAGGTCCGCCTGGGGAAGGAGAGGGGCAGCGTGTCCATTCCGGCGTCGCCGCCGATGGCCCAGATGACGCCGTCGAGCCCCTCGACGGTGACCCAACGCCACTGAAGCGGCTTGGGCGCGGGCCGGGCGGCCGGCTGGGTGGCGGGGCGTGTGGCCGCGGCGGGTTCGGGGGTGGCCGGCGGCGCGGGCGGCTCCGGGGCCTCTTCCCTCGGCCGCCGGGCCGACGCCACGATCTGCCGCAGCGCTTCGCCCAGCGTGATCCGCGTGGTGATGAGCGTCAGCGGCGCCTCCTCGTCGAGCGGGTCGATGGCCGGCATCATGATCCGTCTGACGCCCTCCCCGGCGCGGGCCGCCAGTTCCCGGACCGCCTCGCGCAGCGGCTGGCCGTCAACGTTCACCAGCGGCAGCGCCGTTTCGAGCAGATCCTCGGCCGGCCGGACGAGACCGGCGTCCATGTAGAACTTCAGCGGGTCCTCGGGCGGCTCGGCTCGCCGGGCGTACTCGGCGAGCGCTCCCTTGGCGTCGCGGGCGGCACGGTCGAGGTGCGTCTGGAGCAGCTCCTCCCCGCCGGGCGGGGCGTCGTCGTCCTCCAGCCCCAGCGCCTCGCGAAGACGCCCGGTGTCCACCGTCACATACAGCACGCTGGCCCGGTCCTCCGGACGCCGGTACCCGTGCCCGAACGCCTCCGCCAGCTTCTGCCCGCTGAAGTCGCCGCGCGCGCGGGCCTTGTGCTGCTCAAAGTACTCCTCCACGGCCGCCGGCTGCGTCGCCGCCTGCCGGTCCGCCTCCGAAAGCCGCCCCATGAAATTCAGCACCGGCACACGCCCGACGCGAACTCGGATGGTCTCGAAGAACTCGCGGTAGATCTGCTCCAGCTCGATCCGTGATGAGGGCACGGCCGCCGCGCCGGCCAGGTAGCTCTTGTAGACCGCCAGCCACCGCCCCACGATACCCCGCAGGCGCTTCTCCGTCATGCCGGTGAAGCTGGTCCGCAGGTTGGCGAGGAACTCATCCAGGGCGTCGCCTTCGAGGCCCCCCGCGGCCAGCATCATGGCGACCTCCTCGTCGCCTACCCGGACGCCGGTGCCGTCGGCCTCCTTCACCAGGAGGGCATACGAGGGCGGGCCCTCGCTGCCCATCTGGGACAGCGCCGCGAGCAGCCGCCCCTGGTCGGGCGTGAACCGCAACTGCTCCAGTATCCGCAGGTCTGTCTCGGCGGCGCGGACCTCCGTGTTCGTCAGCGGGCCGTAGCGGGTGTCGGCCCAGTTGAACTCGCCCCCGCCCCGCCCGAAGAACATCTCCAGCCCCTGGTACCCGATCAGGAAGCTCACCATCAGGACGGCCATGATGATGAACACCAGCTTCTGCCTGCGGTAGAAGAACTTCAGCGCCATGTCGGTTCCTCAGCGGGGCCGGCGCGCACGCCTGCCGCGCGAGCCTGCCAGTATAGGGAAGGCGGCGTCGCCCGCAAGGCCAAGCCCGGCGGCCCCGGCGCCGCGGGCCTCAGCCCTTGATGACGCCCATCGGGCGCAGACGCGCCACCTTGCGCGACAGCCCCGCCGCCGCCACGCACGCCACCACGGCGTCGATGTCCTTGTAGGCGGCCGGCTGCTCCTCCGCCAGGCCCGTCCGCCCGCGGGCCCGCGCCACCACCCCCGCCTGCGCCAGCTCCTGGTCGATGCGGCGGCCGCGGGCCTTCTCGATGGCCGCCTTGCGGCTGAGGACCCGGCCCGCGCCGTGGCAGGTGCTGCCGAACGTGGCGGCCATGGCCTCGGCCGTGCCGAGAAGGACGTAGCTGGCCGTGCCCATGTCGCCGGGGATCAGCACCGGCTGCCCGATGCCGCGGTAGCGCTCGGGCA
>CAZMDT010000348.1:0-3560 GCA_964564965.1 uncultured Planctomycetaceae bacterium
ACGCCGCACGTCGAGCGTTGAAGGCCGAAGAACGTCGAGCGCCGCCCGTCAGGCGTCGAGCTCCTCATCCGGGAAGAAGAGGCGGCGCGGGGTTTCGAGGAAGCACTGGCGGGCGACGCGGAGGGCCTGATCCTCCGTATACAGCCCCTGCTCGATCTTCTCGGCCAGGACGTTCGCCCACACCCGGCGGACCATGGCCAGCCGGCCGTACACGTAGTCCACGCACCACCCGTCGCTGAAGAACCCCACCAGCTTGTTGAGCAGCACCATGTCGAGCCGCCGGCTCAGGGCCCGGTGCATCACCGCCGGGTAGAACGTCTGCCACCAGAAGTTGGCGAGCGAGACGTTGCCATACCCCTGCACCAGGCCGCACCAGATCGGCTCGTCGGGCTCGTAGCCGTTCAGCACGTTGAAGTGCAGCTCCGGAAACTCCGCGAACAGGTACCCCGCGGAGGCCGCGAACATCGGGGCCGCCTTCTGGGTCGGGTGCGCCCACTGCGGCTCGGGCGTGAGGTACTGCGTGCCGTAGCAGAACTGGAAGACGCGCGTGTTGTCGCGGGCGACGGCGGCGATGGCGCGGATGTACGCCGCCTCCAGCAGGCGCCGCTCGTTGCGGTTCAGCGGCCCGCCCCCCTGGCACCGCCGGACGATGCCGTCCAGGGCGGCGTCGGCGGCGGGGGTGAAGTCCGCCTCCGAGCCGACCCACGCCACGAGGGCGTTGCGCCCGGCCCAGTCGTAGTGGTCGTAGTAGGCTCGCACCGCCTCGCGGAGGTCGGCGACGCCGGAGACGTCGCGGCCGAGAATCTCCCCGAGGGCGCCGAGGTGCTGCCGCCACGGCGTGTAGTCGCACTTGCCGGCCAGCGGCATGTCCTCCACCGTGAAGCGGATGTACCCGTCCCAGGCGCCCTTCTTCAGCGGCGCCACGTCGAGCACGCTGGAGGCGATGCGGATGACCTTCGCCTTGTCGAAGACCTGCTTCGGCCAGCCGGGCTGGGCGGTCCTTTCTTTGAAGGCGGCCTCGAGTCGCGGGAAGCTGTCGGCCGTCAGCGGCTCCTCGAACGCGTACAGCTCGCGGAAGATCGTCTTGAGAATCCACCCGAAGCCGGTGCTCTCCACGAGGGGCCAGCGCTCGACCCATTCGTCGAAGGGCAGGCCGCGGTCGATGGCCTCCTGCTCCGGCCACATGCGCGATTCGGTGACGCCGGCGCTGCGCATGGGGTACATGACCATGTGGTAGAACATCACCTGCCCGAGGCCCCAGGCGGCCATCCGGTCGCGGTTGATGTGCGTGTGCACGTCGACGACGGGCATGTCGCGCAGGGCCTGGTGAAGCTCATCGGTCAGCATGGGGCTCTCCTGTGGCCGGGGGAAAGGGGGCAAGTCTACCGGCCGCCGCGCCGGCCGACAAGCGCCTTGCCGTGCGCCGGGGTCGCCGGAGGCCCCGCCCCGGGGGGGGTGGGACTGCTCCACGGCGTCCGGCAGGCGACCGGCCGCGAGAGTCACCGCCTGCACGAAGTGCCGTGGGCGCGACTGACGGCCAGATCGCCCCGCCCGGGTTGGGGCGAGTTTTCTGCTTCCTTTCTGCAATTCTCTTGACTTCGCGGGCGGGATATGTTATATAGATAGCGAGAACGCTTCTGTATTGGCTCAGTGATATAATGACCTCAGAGCGGGGTGCCCGAATGCGCGGGTTTCGGAAGAACGTGAGGCACGTGCACCATGGACGACGCCCCGGACAGCGCCGGAGCACGCGGTCGCCCGTTGCAGGAACGCGGACGGATGGCGCTCCGCCGAGTTCGGCTCACAAGGAGCCCGGGCGTGGATGTGCCGAAGGGAATGTGTCTTTTGGCTTGACTTTAGACAAGAAGCGCGCTCTTCGCGGCGGAGAATCTGGAAGCCGTTATCAAACAATGGGTTGCCGCAAAACACACGCGCAAGAACGCGCAAGAACGCGCAAGAATGCGCAAGAACGCGCAAGAACGCGCAAGGACGCGCAAGAATGCGCAAATATGCGCAAGAACGCGCAAGAATCTGGCGGGCGGCGGCGTCGCGTGCCGCTCTGCGGCGTGCGCCGCTTTGGCGTCTGCTCTCACGGCATCCGGTATTCCAGTTCGGCCGCTGGCGTGCCGACGGCCAAGCCGATAGCATACGCGTCCCCGGCAGCATCGCCGGAGAGTTCGCGAGGCCGGGCGTGGCCCCGGCAGTCAGAGGAGATCACCATGCCGAAACGCACCGGCCGAGAGCCTAAGATCGGCGGACGAGCCGCCCGGAGGAACGCCGGCCCGCTGTGGCGATTCACCGATGCGGGCGACGGGTCGTTCGTGATGCCCGATCCGCAGTACGTCTCGGGGCTGTACTTCCCGCTGTGCAACCGGCGGGGGATGAAGTGCTCCGTCACGCCCGAGCTGAAGGGCGACGTGTGCTGTGACTTCCAGCACTACCTGTCGGTGCCGATCGTCACGGAGGACCTGCACCGCACCACCGGCAGCCGGAACTTCTGGCTCACCGTTCCGGGCCGCCGCCCCTGGTCGGCCACGGGCGTCAGCGCCGCCGAGGCCGCCGCACACTGGCAGAAGAACGAGCAGGCCGTCGTGGAGGCCGGCGTCGGCTGGTTCGCCGCCAGGCGGACCCACCGGGCGCTGGGGCTTGAGGCGAAGGCGACGGTGTTCGTCCCGGCCGCCGACGACCGGGTGGAGGTGATGCTCGTGGAGGTCACCAACGTCAGCCGGGCGCCGGTGCGCTTCACGGCGACGGCGGCGGTGCCGATCTTCGCCCGCATGGCCGACAACCTGCGCGACCACCGCCAGGTGACCACGATGTTCAACACGGTGTCGGTCCGCCCGCACGGCGTGGTGGTGAGCCCGTCGATCGTGCACGACGAGACGGGCCACCGTCCCGACGACACGTTGTACGCCGTGCTCGGCTTCACCGCCCGCGGGGCCGCACCGAGGCATATCTGGAGCAACGCCCGCGACTTCTGCGGCGAGGGCGGCGGCTTCGAGAACCCCGAGGCCGTCGTCCGCCACCTGCCGGCGCCCCGGCTCACCGCCGCCGAGCGCAGCGGGCGGGAGGCCATCGGGGCGATGCGTTTCGCGCCCGTGACGCTCACCCCGGGCGAGTCGGCGGCGTACGTCGTGCTGAGCGGCATCACGGAACGCCTCGGCGACCTGAGGGGGTGGTCTCGCCGGTACGGCACGGCCGAGGGGGCGCGGGCGGCGCTCGAGAAGACGCGGCGCCACTGGCAGGACGTCGTCAACAGCGTCCGCTTCACGACGGCGGACAGCGACTTCGACAACTGGATGAAATGGGCGGCGGCGCAGCTGTTCTACCGGAAGATTTACGGCAACTCGTACCTTCCGGACTTCGGGTACGGGCGCGGGGGGCGCGGCTGGCGCGACCTGTGGTCGGACCTGCTGTCGCTGTTCCTGATCGACCCGGCGGGCTCGCGCGAGGAGATCGTGAACAACTTCCGGGGCATTCGGGTGGACGGCTCGAACGCGACGATCGTGGGCACGCGCCCGGGCGAGTTCCTCGCCGACCGCAACAACATCCCGCGCGTG
>CAZMDT010000349.1:0-3558 GCA_964564965.1 uncultured Planctomycetaceae bacterium
ACCTGTCCGACGCCCACGTGCTGGCGGCGGGGGCCGTCGAGCCCGGTGCCGCGAAGGCCTACAACCTGGGCAACGGCGAGGGCTTCAGCGTGAAGCAGGTCATCGAGACCTGCCGGGAGGTGACAGGCGGGGAAATTCCTTCGGAGGTCTCCGCCCGCCGCCCGGGCGACCCGCCGCGGCTGGTGGCGTCGTCGGCGCGGGCGGGGTCGGAGCTCGGCTGGCGGCCTAAGTATCCGTCGCTGAAGGAGATAGTTGCTCACGCCTGGCAGTGGCACCGCGCCCATCCGGACGGATACGGCGAGGGATGAGGCGGCCTCGAACGCCGGGCGCCGAATGCGGAGGCGGCAAATGCGCTTGTATCGGCGCGCCGTCGTACATACACTTGTGAGATTGCCCGCGCGCGGAGATCGCCGTAGGCGAGGGCGGGTGCGAGAGGCGGCCGTTCATCCGGCAGGAGCACCTTAAGTCGTAGTAGCGCCCCTGCCGATTAGATAGAGACCGGCCGCCTGAAGGCATCCGGCGCTCATGGCCGCGACGATGCCGGAGGCCTCCGCCCGAGCCAAGGTGACTTGATGCGTTTGAGGAAGCTCCGACTGACGAACCGGAGGGCTCGCCTCGGCGTTGGTGTGCTCTTGGCGGGTCTGTGCCTTGTCTTGTGCACGCAAACGGACGCGGTCCACATTTCCACGCTCGTCCGGCCGCTCGACGGGATGGTCCTCGGCAGCAACTCCCCCGACGTAACCGCCACGGTGATGGCGCTCGCCCGGACGGACCACACGGCGCTGCTGCGGTACTGCCTGGGGGCCTATGACGAGCGCTACCAGAACTACACCTGCACGCTCATCAAGCAGGAGCGGATCGGCGAGACGCTCGGCGAGGAGCAGTGGATCGCCGTCAAGTTCAGCGAGTCGCCCTACAGCGTGGCGATGAACTGGTCGAAGAACGCCCCGATGGCGGACCGGATTCTGTACGTGGAGGGGAAGTACGGCGGGAAGATGCTGGCCCGCCCGACGAACCGCCTGCTGCGGGCGCTGGTGCCCGGCGGGACGGTGTGCCGCGCGCCCGACGGCCCCGACGCCCGCAAGAGCACGCTTCGCCCGGTGAGCATGTTCGGCTTCAAGCGCATCCTGGTGAGCCTGATCGACGTGTATGCCCAGGCGAAGCAGGCGGGCGATCTCGAGGAGAGCTTCGGCGGGGTGAAGGACGTGGCCGGCCGGCAGGCCCTCGTGCTGGTGCGCGTCCTGCCCGCCCGGAAGGACTATCCTGCCCACAAGACGATCACCTACATCGACCTGGAGTACCTGGTCCCCATCGGCGTCGAGGGCTACGACTGGGACGGGCGGCTCGTCTGCCGCTACTTCTACAAAGGCATCGCCTTCAACATGCCGCTGACGGGCGAGGACTTCCTGCCGAAGGCGAACGGCCTGGCGGCCCCGAGCTAGGCGCCGCCCGGACGACGAGTTGAGCCCCGCTTCGGCGGGGCTTTTTGTGCGCCAAGCCGATGGCCGCGCCGGGATCGGACGGCCACCCGCTTGGATGCCAGCGGGCGCGAGGCTAGGATGAGATGCCGATGAAGGCCACCCGAGGCAATCTGCGTAAGCGCCTGCCGGCATGGGCGATGGCGTGTTCCGGGGTCTGCCTGGCCGCGGCCGGCTGCGGACCCGAGCCGGCGGCGCCGGAGCCTGCGACGTTGCCAGCCGTCACGACCCGCCCCGTGCCGGCGCCCGCGCCGACGGCGGCCGAGGTCGTGCGCCTCGCCGAGACGGACCACGTCGCGCTGCTGGAGCGGTGCCTCGCGGCGACCGCGGGCCGATGGCGCGACTACACCTGCACGTTCATCAAGCAGGAGCGGCTAGGCGGCAGGCTTGGGGAGGAGCAGTGGATGGCCGTCAAGTTCCGCGAGTCGCCGTTCAGCGTGGCGATGACGTGGTTGAAAAACCCCGGGCTGGGCGACCGGGCGCTCTACGTCGAAGGCAAGTGGCGGAACCACATCCTGGCTCGCCCGACGAACCGCCTCGCGCGGGCGATGATTCCGGGCGGCACGAGCGTCGTCGACCCGACCAGCCAGCATGCCAAGGCAAGCTCCCTCCGCCCGATCACGGCTTTCGGCCTGCGCCACTCGCTGGCCTACCTGCTGGAGGTGTATCGGCGGGCGAAGGCGGCCGGCGAGCTGAAGGAAGCGTACGGCGGCATCCAGCGGGTGGCCGGGCGCGAAACGGTCGTGCTCATCCGCCGCGTGCCGCCGGGCAGGGGCTACCCGGCGCCCACCACGGTGTCGTACATCGACATCGAGCGGCTCGTGCCCGTCGTCACGGAGGGCTACGCGGAGGGCAATGAACTCCGCTACCGCTACGTCTTCCGGGACGTGACGTTCGACGTCGGGCTCGGCGAGGAGGACTTCCTCCCCGAGGCCAACGACCTGACCTCGCCCCACTAGCGGGCAGGGACCACGGAAGGACGCGGCGTGACTGGCGCAAACCCCTCCCGCGCAGCCCGGCCGGGGCGGTTCATTCTGGCCGCGGCCGTCGCGGTTTGCCTGGCGGCCGGCGGGTGCAGCGTACCGGGGCCCGACGGTCCGGCCGACACGTATGGGCTCGACTTCTCGATGCCGCCCGGCGCGGAGGTCAGCGGGGCGATCGTCTTTGTGGTGGACGGAGTGGCGGGGGGGACGTTCGAGGAGATGCTCGGGGCAGGCGAGCTTCCGGCCTCTCGGAAGTACCTCGCCGACCGGGGGCTCTACGCGCCCCGCGCCGTTGCCAACATCCCCTCGGTAACGATGGCGAACCTGACGAGCCTCGTCACCGGGCGCTGGCCGGGGCACCACGGCGTCACCGGCATCAACTGGTTCGACCGCAACCCGCTCATCTGGCGCAACTACGTCACCATCGCCCAGAAGAACACCCTCGACGGCGACTACACCGCGCCCACCCTCTTCGAGCAGTTCCCCGATCGCTCCACGTTCTCCGTGTTCTTCCAGCCCCATCGCGGCGCCACCGACTTCCTGGAGCAGCGCCTGAGCGCCGGGCCGGCGTTCTTCTTCAAGTGGTACGAGTTCATCGACCGGCTCACGCTCTACCGCCTGCACAGGGTGGCGGAAGCCGCCCGGCAGCGCGGCCGCTGGCCCGCCGTCACGTTCTGTTACCTGCTCTCGCCCGATTTCCGCGCCTATCGGTACGGGGCGAGTTCGCCGGAATACCGCGAGTCGCTGCGGCACACCGACCGCCAGATCGGCCGCGTGCTCGCCGACCTCGAACGCGCGGGCCTGCTCGACAAGCTCATCGTCGCGCTGGTCTCCGACCACGGCATGGTGGACGTGGAGCGGCACTTCCCGCTCGAGCAGTTCCTGCGCGACGAGGCGGGCCTCGAGGTCGCGCGGCGGCGCCTGTGGGAGCAGACGCCGTTCGAGAACCGGCTGGCGTACTATCGCGGGCACGACTGCGTGGTGTACGGCAGCGGGGACCGCTACGCGGCGATCTGCCTGCGGAAGCCCGTCCGCCACGTCGAGGGGCGCCCTGCCGGGTGGGAGGCCTGGACGGTCCGCCCGGCGCCCGGGGACCT
>CAZMDT010000350.1:0-3550 GCA_964564965.1 uncultured Planctomycetaceae bacterium
GTAGAGCAGCAGGGCCTTGGGATTGAGCGGGATGCCGCGGTCGCGGAGGAGCTTCATGCCGTTGGTCACCCAGCGCCAGCGCTCCTCGGGCGTGTGGGTCTGGACGGAGATGTTCCAGGCCATGTTCCAGGCGTGGAAGCCCCAGACGCTGGCGAAGCGGGGCTGGAGCTGGCAGATGAGGTCGGCGAGCTGCATGGCGTCGAAGTGCCGCCCCGCCTGCTTGAGCTGCTCGGCACGGATCCAGAGGACGGTGACGATGGGCGCCCGCAGGCCGCCGAAGACGTTGGTCGCCAGGGCAAGCTGCCAGTTCTTCTCGGCGACGACGTTGCCGGGCGCCACGAGGTCGCTGTCCTCGGCGACGCGCGCGAGGGGAATGGCAATCAGGCCGGCGGCGATCATCATCGCCACGGCCAGGGCGGCCAGCATCATCGGCATGAGCGTTGGTCGGGGCACGCGGGCCTCCTACACCTGAACCCTGGCCAGTTCGCGGTAGCGGTAGATCAGGCACGCCAGCAGGAGCAACAGCCCGGTGCGCAGGACGACCGTCACCGCGGCAATCTCGCCGACGAAGCCCCACCCGATGTGCAGCGCATCGACCAGATCGGCGCCGGGCATCGTGTCGGCGAAGTCGGGCGTGAGCACCTGCATAATCCGGTAGACGCCGTGGCCGAGAGCGGTCAGCGGGCTGGTGGTCAGCGGCGAGGTCGACGGGAGCTTCACCGAGGCGGCCAGGAACTCCCGCGCCAGCGCGAACGGCAGCACGGCGAACGAGGCCAGGCACGCCACGGGAAACGTCATGAAGCTCGCGGCGAACACCGCCACGCCCGCCAGGAACATCACCTGGACCAGGATAAGCAGCAGCGCCCGCACGAAGTTCATCTCGAAGGAGCCGACGCGATAGAACAGGGCAACGTCATCGTGCAGGACCGACACGACATCAGGCGACCAGTTCGTGTACTCGACCCACATCGTGCCGTCCGGGCCGACGATCCGCCCCGGAATCCGCCAACGCACCACCTGCTTGATCGGGTCCTGGCGCCACTCGGTGTGGTCCGGGAACCGCGGGTCGTCGCCGAACGCCCGCCACTGCCCCCACGCCCACTCACGCCCGCCCGCCCGCGAGCCGCTCACCTGGTACGACAGTTCGAGCATCGGGTGAACCAGCAGGGACGCCTGTGCCCCCGGCGCCAAGGCCGACACCTCGGCCCGCTGCGCGCCCTCCTCGAAGAAACGCACCGTGACCAGCGGGTGCTCCCCCGGCCTGATGTCGTCCACGCGCCCGTCCACGCCGTTCACCGACACGTACAGGCCGCGCATCAACCGGTCCATCAGGGCCTTCTCCGGCTCGAGGATGACCCGCAGCTCGGTCCACGTGCGGCTGACTTCGCCCGTTCCCCGCACGGACAGTTCGTCCCGGCCCGACTTGAACGTTGCACGGATGTCAGCCGTCCGACCGCCGACCAGCCCCGCCGCCGCGAATTGACCCGCCTGGGCGCTGAACAGCGCCGTCTCAAACCCCTCCGGGTGCTCGCGGGCGGCGAACCTGTCGTTGATCCACACGTCGTTGAACACGCGGGCGGGCCGGCCCTCGGCCTTGCGCGCCTCCCACAGGTCACGGAGCTTTCCCGTGGGGCGCAGCAGCAGGTGGACCTCCTCGAGGCGGCGGCTGACCGTGGCGGCACCGCGGGCCGCCTCGCCCACCGGGCGCACGCCCTTGAAGGTCCATCGCCTCTGCTGGTACGGCCCGATGGACTGGATGCCCTCCCGCACGCGCTTGGCGATCGCGGCCAGGATGGCGTCACGGGCCTCCTGTTCGCTCTGGCCGGCCTCGGCCATCTGCGCCTTCACCGCTTCCTGAAGGCCCGACTCGCCCAAGCGTTGCAGTTCGGCGGACATGCGACGCTCCTGCTCCGCCGTCGCCGGCTCCGGCGAGATCTTCGCCCGCGAGGCGAACACCTCGTTCTCGACGGCCAGCCGGTCGCGGCGCCGGGCCTCCGGGTCGGTCAGCTCGGGGGCCTCGCCGCGCCGCAGGTGCTGCGCCGTGCCGTAAACCGCCGCCCCCGCGATGGCCAGCAGGATCGCGTTCAACAGCACGATGCCCAGCCAGCGCCCAAGGATGTACTGCGACCGCCCCACGGGCTTGCTCGCCAGCAGGAAGACGTGCTTGCCCTT
Organism: uncultured Planctomycetaceae bacterium; assembly: GCA_964564965.1. Lineage (GTDB taxonomy): Bacteria > Planctomycetota > Phycisphaerae > SM23-33 > SM23-33 > CAZMDT01. The sequence goes on from CAZMDT010000350.1 coordinate 2,173, forward strand.
GACGTCGCCGGCGACGACGCCGACACCGAGGAGGATGGTAACGAGGCTGAGCAGGACGGCCGTCGCCGAAGTGCTGTAGGCGAGGAAGGTGCGGATCTGCCCCGCGAGGGTGCCGTCGCCCTTGAGCGTGAACGGCAGCGCCACAAGCGCCCCGGCCAGAAGCACGATGAACACCGCTGCGACCTTGGTCCGCAGGCATTGGGCGAGGGTGTATCGTGCTACGGCCCAGACGCGGCCCATCACTCGCGCTCCTCGCCCGGGGGCGCCTCCCCCGGGGGCGTGCGCTCTTGAGCCTTGAGCAACTCCTCGATGACCTGGCGGTCGGCCTGCTCACGCTTGGCCCGAAGGGTCGGAGACCCCTCGCCGCCGGGGGCTTCCACATCAGCGACGAGGCCCTCCTCCGGGTTGATCAGGTCTTTGAGGACGGCCTCGGCTCTTTCGGGCACGGGGGCCTCGGGCAGCGGCGGCTCTTCTTCCGGCGTGGCCTCCTGCCCGGCCCCGGGCGCTTCCTCGCCCCGGCCGGCGCGGACCAGCTCCTCGACGACGCCCCGCCCTTCCACGGCGCCGCCGCGGAGGAACTCGGCGACCTCGCCGGTGGCGACGGCCCCGCCGGTGTCCAGGCGCTGCGCCTGCGCCTCCTTCACGATCCGCAGGAACAGCGACTCGAGCTTGTCACGCGGCGAGGTGATCTCCCGGACGTCCCTGCCGGCCTCGTCAAGCACGGCGCAGACGCGCTCCAGCGTCGCCTCGTCGAGGCGGTCGGTGGTGATCTGGGTGTGGCTGTGCTGCGTGAGCAGGTCGTCGACGCCGCCGAGCGCCCGCTGCCGCCCGCCATAGAGGATGCACACCCGGTCGCAGACGTCTTCCACGTCGGCCAGCAGGTGGCTCGACAGGATGATCGTCTTGCCGCGCCGCCCCAGCGTGATGATCAGGTCCTTGAACTGGCGCGTGCCGATGGGGTCCATGCCGCTGGTGGGCTCGTCGAGGATCAGCAGGTCGGGGTCGTTGATGAGCGCCTGGGCAAGCCCCAGCCGCCGCTGCATGCCCTTGGAGTATTCGGCCACCCGCCGGTACGCCACGCTTGACAGGCCGACCATGTCGAGCAGCATGTCGATGCGGCGCTGCCGCTGGGCGCGGGGGATGCGGAACAGGCGACCGTAATAGTCGAGTGTCTCGCGGGCGTCGAGGAACGGGTAGAGGTAGGTGTCCTCGGGAAGGAAGCCGATGCGCGACTTGGTGGCGACGTCGGCGGGGCGCTTGCCGAAGACCGTGATGCGCCCGCGCGAGGGAAACAGCAGCCCGAGGATCATCTTCAGCGTGGTGCTCTTGCCGGAGCCGTTGGGGCCCAGCAGCCCGAAGCTGACGCCGGGGGGGATAT
>CAZMDT010000351.1:0-3524 GCA_964564965.1 uncultured Planctomycetaceae bacterium
GATCTCGATGGTGTCGTCACGCTGCACCAGGCGTGCCGCTTCGGCGGCGCGGCGATTCGAGGCCAGCAGAGAGACGATCTCGAACCGCCTGACGGGCTCGACAGGCCCCACCCGCAGTTCCTGGAAGCCCTGCGGACGCCGGGGGCGGTTCAGCTCCGGCTGCCATGCCATCGTCTGGTACCGGTTCAGGCCCATCGTGTAGGGCGGCACGTACTGCACCGCCTCCACCACCGCCGCAACGTCCTCCGCCGCCGGATCGATCGGCCACGACCGGACCCAGACCGCCGCGTCTGCGAGCGAAGCCGCGTGGAGCCGCGGCCCGGCCGCCTGCCATTCGCCCGGCGTATGGAGGTGCCAGGCCACGCGGTGAGGCGCGTGAAGCTCGGCGATGTCCCGCAGGATAAGCACGGCATCGTCGTGGAGGAACACCCAGCCTCGCCTCAGCCAGCGGACGTCACACTCCGGCCGGTAGGCGCTGCTGCTGTCGGTGCGGCAGCAGGTGAGCTCGCCGGAATGCGTGAAGGCCTCGATGCGTGAGGTGTGCTCGACGGGGATGCGTCCGCCGAGCCATCGCCCGTGCATGCGATGCCCCCCGCCGTCGATGGTGAGGAGGTTGGCGTGCCCGGTCATGGCGCGGTAGCCCCGGATGGTCAACGGGATCAGCTCGTGGTGCCCGACGGCCCAGGAGAAGCTGCCGGAGTGATGGGGCTTGTACCACACCTGGGCATTCCACCCGTGCCGCTCGTGCAGCGCCGCGGTCAGGGGCGTGCCGCAGCGGAACAGGAACGTCGTCCGGCGGTCGGTGCTCGCGCAGCGAACGGTTCCGTTGTCGGAGCAGGCGGCGAGCCGGACGCGCGTAGCGGACCCCGCCGGCAGGGCGGGCTCGTAGGCGGTGAGTGCCAGCGGGTGGAAGCCATGCCTGGCGGCGGGCGCGCGGGGGGCCGTCCCGGCGGCCAGCATCGCGTCCGCCTGCACGTCCGCGTCTCCGAAGGCGGAGGCGACGTAGAACAGCAGCGCCGGGAGGACGCCGCGGACGGGCCGGCCGGACGCGAAGGAGCCCACGAACTGCGGGTAGTTGCGGGCGAACGCCAGCAGCGGGGACCGGTCGACGGCGAGGGCCCGGCCCATGTACGCCTCGACGGCCATCGCCGACAGGAGCAGCCACTGGATGTTGAACAGCGGCCATTCCACGATGCCGTCTCGCGGCAGGTGGGCTATGGCGTCGAGCACGTTCCCGTGCGACCAGTCGAGCCAGTCCGCCGCCTCCTCGACATCGCCGGCCAGGGCGATGGCGGCGCAGACCAGGCCAAACCACACCCCCTGGCCGTGGGCCTCCGGGGCCCGCGTGTACCAGTAGCCGTACTGAAGGCGCGTGACGCGCGCCACCAAGGCGGCGAAGTGCCGCAGCCGGTCGCGGATGACCCGGCGCTGCGGCGCGGAGAGCGAGTCGTGAAGCCAGTCATACACGAACGCGGCCTCGAACAGCCGCATGCCGGTATCGCGGTCGTTGTTCCACCCCATCGCCTCGGCGACATCGTGGTAGCCCCAGTAGGGGCGTTCGCAGAGCGTGAGGACGCTGTGGACGGCCTCCCGCCGCCACCGGTCGTCGTCGGCCAGCCGGCCGACGATGGCCGCCGACGCCGCCCGGTGCACGTAGGTGCCGTCGCGCCCGCTGTCGAGCTGCCGGGTGAGGTCGTCGAGAATCACCTGCTGGACGGCGTCGCGCCGGGTCTGAAGCTGCTCGAGCTGCCCGGCCTTCAGGAACAGCCGGGGGCGGGCCGTGCCCTGTGGCGGATCGGGCGGTGTCTGCGCCGGCTGGCGGGGGTCCGGCTGGACCGTGACGCCCGCCACGTCCGCCCACCGCAGCCGCGTCTCCTCGGCAGACAGCTCCAGCCGCACGACGTGCGTGCCGGAAGCCTCGACGCGAATGCCCCATTCGGCGCAGAGGCATCGCGCCTCCATTTCCTCGGGCGACGGCACGGCCGTCCAGACCAGCCCGGCGTCCGAGCCATCCACGAACACGCGGAACGTCGGCACGACCATGCGGTACCGGGTGTGGTCGAACTCCACCGGGCCGCAGTCCACGAGCCGTTCGGAGGGCCACTCCACCAGCGGGATCATCAGGGTCTCAACCGGGAACGTCCCCGGGCGCGTTGTCAGCGTCATCAGATGCCCGCCGGGCGGGAGAGTGCACGTCACTTCCAGGCGTGCCCCGGCCACGCGGAAGGCAGGGGCCTCCACCTGCGGCCCCGAGGTCGCCGCCCGGGCACCCGGGGTAGGCCCGGCATCATGCTGTGCAGAATCCTGCATAGTGGACGGGCGGCTACGTCTGCGCGTAGTCGGCGATCTCGATGCGTCGGCCGCCTTCGACACAGGAGGCATCCGCCGCATACGCCACGATCTCGCTCCGGTACGCGTCGGCCGCTGACTGCACCGGAGGCAGGCCGGCGGCCATGCGATCCATGAACAGCCGCCGGTTGCCGGCGATGTCGTGGAACCACGCGTGAGGCCGGGGGAGGTCGGAGAAGTCCAGGCGACGCGAGAACTCCGGCTTCATGGAGTTCGTCCCCGGTGGGTCCGCCACGAAGCGGAAGACCGTGAGGCTCTGCGCCCAGGCGTCCACCCAGATGGCGCCTGCCTCGCCCACGATGCTCCACTGCTTGGCGTGGCCGGTGCGCGCGGCCTTGCGTGCGTCTTTGCCGGCCGAATGAGCGCAGCGCGTGTGGCTGGTCGTGTAGCGCCCGAGGGCGCCGCCGTCGAACCAGAGGATCGCCGTAACGTTGTCGGGGAACTCGTACTGCGGCAGGACCGACGGTGCGGAGAAGCATTGGACGGCCGTGATCTCGCCGAGAAGATAGCGGGCGAGGTCGAGGTGGTGGATGCCCTCCATCCGGAACAGACCGCTGGTCGCCCGGCGCGTGCGGTAGTCTCCGGAGGGCGTGTTCCGCAGCCAGCCGCCGCGGTAATGGTCGTGATCGAGCTGAACGACGCGCCCGATCTCGCCGGAATCGATGATCTCCTTGAGCAGCGGCCCCAGGCCGAGAGCCCGCATCTCAAGGTCGACCGCCACGTGCCTGCCCGACTCAGCCTCGGCCTGGAGGATCTCACGCCCCTGCTCCAGCGTGATGCCCATGGGCTTCTCGATGAAGACGTTCTTTCCGCCCCGCAGCATCGCCACGGCGATGTCGCGGTGGGTGGCGTTCGGCGTGAAGGTCACCACGGAGTCGATGTCGGCGCGGGCGGCGAGCTCGCGGTAGTTCGTGGTGCAGAACACGCTGGTGTCCTCGCGGCGGCAAGCGTCCATGAGGTCCTGCCGGATGTCGCACAGGCCGCGAAGCTCGCAGCTTGGCGGCAGCGAGGCCCGGGCGCCGGCCACGCTGCCGAAGCACCCGATGAGTCCGATTCCGTGTTTCATTTCGTTGAGGTCCTCGTATCCGCCGGCCGGTATGTTCGCTCGGCCTGCCCGCTGAGGGAAAGACTCACGGTGCCGTCCCGGTCGATCCGGATGCCGCGGACCGACGGCG
>CAZMDT010000352.1:0-3520 GCA_964564965.1 uncultured Planctomycetaceae bacterium
CTACCGGCAAACGGTCGAGTTGCGGCTGCTGGAGGGCCAGAGCCTGGAAGAGACGGCCGCGGCGGTGGATCGCCCCCCCATGCCGTGCAAGGGCTTGTGGATCGGGCCAAGAAAAAGCTGCGCGCCGCGCTAGGCAGGCTCGGGGCGGCCATCGTGTGAGGTGCCGTACCGGCTACTTGCCGTCGACCGACGCCTTGCTGCGGGTCCGCTGAAGCGCCACGGTCGTCGGGCGGTTCTCGAACAGTGCCCAGGAGATCTCCACGAGCTCCTTCGCCTCGTCGGGCGCCATCGTCCCCACGCAGACCATGTCTTGCGGCCGGAGCGTCGCCCAGCAGAAGGCCAGGCCCACCAGCGGCGGCAGTCGCCCCGCCGCCAGCGGCTTGATCGCGATCACGGGCTTCTGCCGCTGCCAGATCATGCGGTGCACCCAGTCGATCTCGATCTGCATGAGGAAGCCGGCGGCGTTGTAGATCTGGATGTAGGTGCCCACGTCGAGGCCGCTCTCGTCGGCGTAGACGGGCGTCTCGGGGGCATGCGTGGACAGCCCGGGGATCATGCCGCGCTGGCGGATCATGCGGCAGAAGTCGCCCATGCCGGGCAGGCAGCGGGCCTTGCGGTCGAGCATGCGATCGGTGGTGGCCTGGTGCGGCAGGCAGACGCTCAGGCCGATGGCGGCCTGGGCGTCGAACAGGCGGGCGTTCCCGGCGGCGGCTTCGGGCGTGCCGTCGAGGTCCAGGTGCGGCGTGCCCATGGTGATGATCTTCCGCCCGGTGCGGTCTTGGGCCTCGGCGACGGCGTCGATGAGCTTCGGGCGGTCGTGGAGGACGCCGTAGAGCGTGTCGACGCCCGCCTCCGCGAACGCCACGATGACGTCGGCGACGCGGCGGCGGGTCATGTAGGCGTCGTTCCAGCGGTCCTTCGCCCGCGTCTGGTGCGTGAAGCCGAGGAACCAGTTGATGCCGATGAGCATCCGGGAAACCGACAGGTCCTCGATCTGCGTCCGGGGGAACTCGTTCATGGTCGGGCCTCTCTGCGCCCGGCGGGCGGGTCACACGCCGCTCAGGCCGAGCCGCTCAATCTGCTCCGGTGGGGCCTTCAGCTCCTCGAGCGTCTGCTTCAGCGCCTGCTGCATCTCGCGCAGCTTGTCCGGCCGCTCGGCGGCGAGGTTCACCAGCTCGTTCGGGTCGGCGTCCTTGTCGCTCACCCACGTCTCCGTCGGCCACGACGGGTTGCCCGAGGCGTCGCGCCGCCCCTCGACGAACGGCCCGAGCCGGTACGTCAGGAACTTCGCCAGGCAGTAGCCGTGCCAGTACAGCGGGCGGTTATCCTGCGGGTCGGGCGGCGACTGGTGCAGCGACCAGCGCCCGTCCGTGAGGCCCACCGACCCGCCGAACTGGCCCATGACGGCGTAGCGGCGGTGCGGGGCGTCCGGGTCGGCGAGCAGGGGCAGGATGCTCCGGCCGTGGAGGGGCTTGCCTTCGGGCTGTTCCGGCAATGGCCGCCCGACGGCCTCGAGGACTGTGGGGTAGAGGTCCACGAGTTGGACGAGCTGCCGCCGCCTTTGGCCGCGGGCCAGGTGCGGATGGGCGGCGACGAAGGGGATGTGGCTCTTGGCGTCGAACTCGTGTGTCTGGAGCTTGCCGGTGCGCCCGTGGTCGCCGTTGAACGTGCCGTGGTCGGTGGTGAGGACCACCAGCGTGTCGTCCCACAGGCCGGCCTCGTCGAGCGCCTCCAGCAGGCGCCCCAGCCAGCGGTCCACGAGGACGACGTTGGCGGCGTAGCGGGCGCGGAGGTTGCGGAACTGATCCTCGCTGATGTGCTCGCGCCACGGCGCGTACGGCCAGTTCGTCGCGTCGAAGCGGCTGTAGCCCTCCGGGTCGAACATCTTCACCAGCTCTTCCGGCGGGTCGAGCGGCTCGTGCGGCACGAAGAGGTCCACGTGCAGGTAGAAGTCCTTGTGGGCGGCGTTTCGGCGGACCCAGTCGGCCGCCTTGGTGAACACCTTCGCGACGGACCAGTCGGCCTCCGCCCGCCGCGCGAAGTGCACGTTGCGGAAGTGCCGCTCCTGCTTGCCCAGCTCGAAGCCGCGCGGCACGTCGAACTCCACCGGGGCCGTGTACCACGCGTCGGACTCCTGCCCGCGGATGAACTCGAAGCCCGTGTAGCCCATGTGGTAGTTGCCGCTGCCCTGCTCCCACAGGTGGAAGTGATCCGTCACGAGGTAGCTGACCTTGTAGCCCTGCTCGACCGACCAGCGGATCGACCGGTTCGGCGGGCCGGACACCTGTCGCGGCAGGTCGAGGTCGTCCTCCTCCAGCGGGCCCCAGCCTCGCTCGAGGAACTCGTACCGCCCGGTGTAGATGTCGCGCCGGGCCGGCATGCAGGGGGTCGAGCCGTGGTAGGCGTTGTCGAACACGCAGCCGCGCCCGGCGAGGCGGTCCATGTTCGGCGTGGGGACGACCCAGTCGGGCTGCTCGGCGCTCCAGCAGGCGTTGAGCGGCCGGCCCCCGCTGTAGGCGCCGCAATGGTCGCGCCGCAGCGTGTCGCACAGGATGACGATGACGTTCATGCGGGCCCGTCTCCGTCGCGGGGCATCAGTAGTCCATGCGGTTGAAGCAGGCCTCGCCGGCGTGGTCGGCGTCGAGGCGGTCGAGCTGCCCGCAGCCCGTCACGGGCATCCGCGCGCCGTCCCGCGCCGGATCGACGTAGTCGGCGAACCAGTCGGCCAGCCGCTGCCGAAGCTCCGAGACGACCGCCGGCGGGGCCTTCTCGTCGTGCAGGTTCTTCCGCTCGTCCGGGTCCTCGGCAAGGGCGTACAGCTCGTGCGGGCCGTACGGGTAGCGGTGCACGTACTTCCACTCGCGCGTCCGCACCATGCGGACCGGGCCGTACTCGTCGTACACCACCACGTCGTCCCGCGCCTCGTCCGCCTCGCCGGCGAGCACCGCGGCGAAGCTCGCGCCCGGCAGGTGCGAGTCGCTCGCGCCCGGCAGGTGCAGCCACTGAAGCAGCGTGGGCAGCACGTCGTACTGGCTCGTCAGCGCCGCAGACACGCTGCCCGCCGGCACCCGCCCGGGATGCCGCACGATCAGCGGCACCTTCACGGAGTTGTCGTACATGTTCAGCGGATACGTGCCGTTGCCCTTGCCCCAGAAGCCGTGATGCCCGCAGGAGAAGCCGTTGTCGCTCATGAAAACCACCAGCGTGTCGTCACGCAGGCCGAGGGCGGCCAGCTCGTCGAGAATCCGCCCCACGTTCGCGTCCATCGCCGTGACGGCCGCGAAGTAGCCCTTCAGCATCTCGCGGCTGCCCAGCGCCCGCTGCGACAGCGTCTTGCCGCGGGCCCACGGGTGCATCGCCTCCTGGGGGCAGGTGCGAAAGCAGCAGGCGTCGTAGCTGTCGACGATGTCCCGCGGGTGCTCGCCGACCCACGGCGAGTGCGGTGCGGTGTAGTGGACGCTGAGGTAGAACGGCCCGGCGCCGGCCGTCCGGGCGGCCGACTGCTCGCGGAGGAACCCGA
>CAZMDT010000353.1:0-3514 GCA_964564965.1 uncultured Planctomycetaceae bacterium
CCCCGGCCACCGCGGAGCAGGCCCGCCGCCGGCTGCTGGAGCGGGAGCTGTCCGCGGCCCGTCACGCGGCTCTGATGCCGGGCGCGGCGGACGTGGTGCGTCGCCTTCGCGAGGTGGGGCTGAAGACCGCTCTGCTGACGCGCAGCGCCCGCGAGGCCATGGACACGGTCCTGACCCGCTTCCGCGACGTGCGGTTCGACCTGGCCTGGTCGCGCGAGAACGGGCCGATCAAGCCCGAGCCGGACGGCCTCCTCCGCGCCTGCCGGGAACTGGGCGTCGAGCCGCGGCGTACAGCCTGCGTCGGGGACTTTCGCTATGATGTGGTGGCTGCCAACGCCGCCGGGGCCGTCAGCGTGCTGCTGGCGCCGGGCGAGCGGCCGGAGTTCGCCGATGAAGCCGATTACGTGATCGTTGCGCTGCCGGGCCTGCTCGGCCTGCTGGAGCAGTAGATGGCCCACCTGCCGATGGCCAACATCCTGCACCACAAGCTGCGCAGCGCGCTGAGCGCGCTGGGGATCGGCATCGGCATCTGCATGCTGGTGACGCTGAGCGGGCTGTCGCGCGGCAGTCTGTACGAGATCGCCGACCGGTGGGAATCCGTCGATGCGGACCTGATCATCTATCCGAGCATCTGGGGGGACAACGTGACGACGATGAGCGGCCTCGGCCTGCCGGACGGAGAGGCCGGTCTCATGGCCTCCGAGCACCCCGCGCTCGTGGAGCACGTGGTGCCGGTGTTCATCTGGCGGATCCGGCTGGCGGGACAGGACCACGTGGCGGTCGGCGTGGGCAGCAGCGCGGCGGATCGGGCCGTCGTCACCGGCGGGCGGGCGCTGGTCCGCGGGCGGTGGTGCGACGACGGCGGCGAGGCCGCCCGGTGGCTCGAGCGGACCATGCTGACGCATGCCGGCGCAGCCGACGGCGCTGCCGGCGATGGCGAGCCGATCAGCGAGGAGGCCCTGCGCGCCGGGCTGGCGCAGCGGGGCGGGTTCGAGCTGGTCATCGACGACCGCCTGGCCCGGGCGGCCGGCCACGACGTCGGCGACACCGTCCACGTGGCGAACCACGACTGGACGATCGTCGGCGTCGCCCCGGCGGGCGTGCTGGCGCGGGCGTTCATGCCGCGCCGCACGGCGCAGCTCCTGTTCGGCGGCGCCAACATCCGGATGAGCACGCTGATGTTCGTGAAGCTGACCGGCGGGGCCGACCCGGTCGGCGCGGCGCGCCGGCTCAGCTCCCTGAGACGCCAGGCGGTGCCCGTCCAGCAGTACCGCCAGATGCTCGAGCAGCGATTCGGCATCATGTTCCGCTACGTGGACATGGTCAACGCGGTCGCGCTCGTCATCGCGTTCCTGTTTATCATGGTGACGCTCTATACCATGGTGCTTCAGCGGACGCGCGACATCGCCATCCTGAAGGCGTGCGGCGCCTCCGGGCGCTTCATCGTGCGGCAGGTGGTGGGCGAGTCGCTGCTGCTGACGGCGGCCGGCACGGTCGTGGGCATCGCCCTGAGCTTCCTGGCGGCGTGGGCGATCAGCATTGCCCGGCCCCTGCTGACGGTGACGATCACGTGGGAATGGATCGCCATCGCCGCGGGCGCCGCGGCGGTTGGCGCGGTGGCGAGCGCACTGTACCCCGCCTACCGCGCCACGCGGGTGGACGTCGCCGCGGCACTGACGCTGGACTGACATCGTGACAAGCGGCGAGGACATCCTGACGGCGAGCGGGCTGCACAAGTCGTACGGCCGCGGGCCGGCGCGCGTCCACGTGCTGCGCGGCCTGGATGTTCGCGTCCGGCGCGGGGAGTTCCTCGTTGTCATGGGGCCGAGCGGCTGCGGCAAGAGCACGCTGCTGCACGTCCTTGGCTTCATCACGCCACCCGACGCCGGCACGGTGGCCTTCGCCGGCCGCCAGGTCGGCCCCGCAGACGCCCACCGCACCGCCATCCGCCGAGCGCACATCGGGTTCGTGTTCCAGCGGTTCAACCTGCTGGGGGTCCTGAGCGCGGCGGACAACGTGGCGATCTCGCTGCGTGTCCGCCGCTGCCGGGAGAACGGCCAGGTCCCGTTGCTGTTCGACCGGATGGGCGTTTCGCACGTGATGCGCCGCAAGCCCGGGGAGATGTCCATCGGTGAGCAGCAGCGCGTGGCGGTCGTCCGGGCGTTGGCGCACGATCCGGCGTTGATTCTGGCCGACGAGCCGACCGGCAACCTCGACTCGGCGAGCGCCGAGGGGCTGCTGCGGCTGCTGGGAGAGCTGAGGCGAGAGCGTCAGCGGACGATTGTGATGATCACGCACTCCGCTGAGGCGGCCGCCTGCGCGGACCGCATCGTGCACATGCGGGATGGGAGACTCATCGACGATGCCGACTGACATCCGCACGCCCGCGGCGGCGGACGCCATCTCCATCCGGCGATGGTTCGCGTTCTACGCGCTGCTGGTCGCGGCGGCGGCGGTGCCGCTGGCGCTGATGCTGGCGGCAGTGCCGTGGACCTGGCGATGGAGCGCCTCTGGCCTGGGCGAGCAGCTCGAGGTGATGGGCCCGGTCGTCAAGATCCTCGCGTTCGCCATCTACATCTCCCTGTGCTGCACCTTGCTGCCGCTGCCGACGAACCCGATCGTGGCGGCGCTGGCAACGCGCGAGGCGGCCGTCACGGGTGAGTTGTGGACGACGGTTCTGGCCGTAGCGGCCGTCGGCGCGGCCGCCTCCACCGTAGCCAACCTCAACGACTACCATTTGTTTACCTGGCTGCTGCGAAGCCGACGAATCGCTCGCGTCCGCGACAGCCGCCTCTACCTCGCCGCCGCCCGATGGTTCAGCCGCGCGCCGTTCTTCATCCTCGTCGTCTTCAACGTCATTCCCATTCCGGTCGACGTGGTCCGCATGCTGGCGACGACCTGCCGCTACCCGCGCGTGCCGTTCGCCGCCGCCAACTTCGTCGGCAGGTTCCTGCGCTACGGTGTCATCGCGTTCGTTACATTCTGGTGGGACCTGGGCTGGATCGCGGTGCTGGCGCTGCTGGGGCTGGCGGTGGTCCTGGCCGCCGGTCGGGGCATCGCGACGCTGGCGCGCCGGCGCGCCGCCAAGCACACGGGCACGGAGAAGGAGGCCGCATGAGCCGGCTGCTCATCACAACCGCCGCGGCGCTGGCAGCGGCCTTGTCGCCGGCCGGCGCCCTCGAACCCGCCCCCGCCATGCAACCTGCTCCGGCGACGAGGCCCGCGGCCGCCGCGCGACCCGCAGCGGCAACGAAGCCCACGACCACCACGCAGGCCGCAACGCGCCCCACGACGACCGCCCCGGCGGACCCCGCCACGATGGCCATCCTCCGCGCCATGGAGGCCGCGGGGGATTTCCGCACCCTCCGGGCCGACGTGCTCTACCAGGTCGTCAACCGCGTCCTCGGCGACAAGGAAGCCCGCAGCGGGTGGGTCGCGGTTCAGCAGCCCGCCGACAGGCGCCCGCCCATGTTCCGCGTGCATCCTCGCTTCTTGAGGTCCCAGAGCCGTTCGG
>CAZMDT010000354.1:0-3503 GCA_964564965.1 uncultured Planctomycetaceae bacterium
CGTCACGTCCACGACGTTGTTGATGCCGCGCAGCCCGACCGCGTCCAGCCGCTCCACCAGCCAGGGCGGGCTCGGCCCCACCTTCACGCCGCGGATCACCCGGGCCGTGTAACGCGGGCACAGGTCCGGCGCCGGCACGGCCACCGCCGTCAGGTCGGACGCCTTCCCCGCCGTCGGCACCTCCGTGAGGGCCGGCGGGCGGAGCGCGGCCCCCGTCGCCGCCGCCAGCTCCCGCGCGATGCCGACGTGCCCGAGCAGGTCCGGGCGGTTGCTGGTGATCTCCAGGTCGAACACCACGTCGCTGGCCGTCTCGGTGAAGCCGTCGCACGCCACGCCGATGCGGGTGAACAGCTCCGCCAGTTCGGCGGCGGGCATCGAGACGTCGACGTAGTCCGTCAGCCAGTTCAGCGAGACGTACATGACCGGTCCTTCCTTCGCCCCGGGCGCCCGGGGCGCCGGGGCATCATCCTAACGCGTGACGCGCGCGTGTCAAACGCTTTGGGGGAGAGCGGACACTGGAGAGCAGAGAAGATAGAGGAAAAGGCTTCAGTGCCGCCGCCCCCGACGATGCCCGATTGCGGACGGCGCGTCGGCGCACGACGCCGGCCGCTGAGGGGTCATCGGGCGTTCCCGCGCGCCGGCGGGAGGGCTATTCGCCCAGCGGGGCGTCGCCGAGGAGGTCGGCGACCTTGACCGGCCGGCCGGTCTCGATGCTCCGGTACGCCGCCACGCCGGTGAGGATCGAATACGCCCCGTCGCGCTGGCTGGCCTTGCGCCCGAGCGGGTCGCCCGGGGCATGGGGGTTCAGCAGGTCGTTGAGCAGCGCGGGGTCTCCGCCGCCGTGGCCGCCGGCGCCGGTCCGCGGCTCGAGCGCCTGCGGCTGCGAGAACTCGGGGATCAGCGTGACGGTGACCTTGTGCCTCTCCAGCTCGCCGGGCACGTTCCCGTCGCCGCTGATGTAGGTGCTCTCGCAGGCGGAGTGCTCCAGCCGGCCCTTCGTGCCGTTGAAGGCGATGCGGTAGCCCTCATAGGGGCTGTAGGCGTGGAGCTGGTAGCTCATCACGGCCCCCCGCCGGTAGCGGACGGCCACGCTCATGCTATCCCAGATGTTGATCTGGTCGCTGAAGACGCAGCGGTCGCGGAAATACGCGTCGTGCTGCTCGCAATCCAGGTACAGCGCCTTGAGGCCCTTGTTGGCCGCCAGGTCGAGATGGAACGGGCAGCGGTCCGAGACACCGCACGTGTGGCATCGCTCGGAACGCCCCTGAAGCCCCAGCCGCTCCGCCGTCGCCGGCGTGTAGTACCGCAGGCTCGCGTGGCAGAAGACCTCCTCCGGCACGTCGGCAAGCCACCAGTTGACCAAGTCGAAGTGGTGCGTGGCCTTGTGAACGAGCAGCGACCCGGAGTTCTCCAGCCGGCGATGCCAGCGGCGGAAGTAGTCCGCCCCGTGCCGCGTGTCGAGCAGCCAGGCGAAGTCCACGCTCAGCACCTCGCCGATCGCCCCGTCCAGCAGCAGCTCCTTCACCTGCGACCGTGGCGGGGCGTAGCGGTAGTTGAACGTCACCTGCACCTGCCGCCCCGTCTTCCCCGCCGCCTCCAGAATCCGCCGGCAGCGGACCTCGTCCGTCGTCATCGGCTTCTCGGTCACCACGTCACAGCCCAGCTCCATCGCGCGAACGATGTAGTCGCTGTGCGTGGCGTCCGGACCGGTCGTGACGATCACCTTGTCCGGGCGGGTCTCGGCGATCATCCTTTCGAAGTCCTCCGCCGCGTAGGCCGGCACCGCCTCGTGCCCGCGCCCGGCAATGTGCCGGTTGGCCAGCGCCAGCCGGCCGGGGTTGATGTCGCAGATCGCCACGAGGTCGCCGTATTCGGCGAAGTCGCCGGTCAGGGCGTTGAGGTACATCCGGCTTCGGCCGCCAACGCCGACGTGGGCGAACCGGGGGTTCTTCGGGGACATCGGCTTCTCCTGGTCCATCGTGCGTGTCGGGGCGAGTGTAGCGAGGCGGCCGGCGAAGTAAACCCCTTGCGGGCGGCCGCGGGCCGGGGCTATGCTGCCCGCCCCGCCGCCCCCGGCGGCCAACACCCCGGAGGCCCGAAGCGATGTACGGCGCGATCTTCGACATGGACGGCGTGCTGATCGACAGCTATCAGGCGCACTTCCGGTCATGGCAGAAGCTGGGCGAGGCCCACGGTCTGGCGTTCACGGCCGAGGACTTCGCCGCCACGTTCGGGCGGACGAACCGCGACATCATCCCCTTCGTCTGGGGCGGTCGCGTTCCCGCCGATGCCATCGACGACTGGGGCGAGGAGAAGGAGGTCTACTACCGCGACGTCATCGCCGCGGACTTTCCCGAGATGGACGGCGCGGAGGAGTTGATCGCCGCCCTGGCGGACGCCGGCTTCCGCCTGGCCATCGGGTCCTCCGGGCCGCCCGAGAACCTCGCCGTCGTCATGGACTGTCTCCCCAGCGCCCGCCGGTTCGCCGCGACGGTCAGCGGCATGGACGTGGCGCACGGCAAGCCGCACCCGGAGGTGTTCCTCAAGGCCGCCGAAAGGCTCCGCCTGCCGCCCGCGCGATGCGCCGTCATCGAGGACGCCGTGCACGGCGTGGAGGCGGCCCGGCGTGCGGGGATGGCGGCGATCGCGATCACGGGCACGGCCCCGCGCGAGGCGCTCGCCGAGCGGGCGCACCTGGTCGTGGATTCGCTTCGCCGGCTCGCACCGGACGCCATCGCCGCGCTGATCGACCGGAACCGGCGCGGATAGCCTGCCGGCGAGGCCCCCGCCCCGCCGGAACCCACGCGAGGTCGGAATGGACAGCATCCGGGAAAAAGCACGCGACGTGCCCGTCGTCCACGCGTGCGACGTGTGCGTCGTCGGCGGGAGCTGCACCGGCGTGTTCGCCGCCGTCCGCGCCGCCCAACTCGGGGCGGCCGTCTGCCTCGTGGAGAAGGGCGGGCTGCTCGGCGGCGTGGCGACGGCGTCGCTGGTGAACTTGTGGCACTCGCTGCACGACACGACCGGCGGGCGGCAGATCATCGCCGGGCTGACGCAGGAGACGATCGACCGGCTCAAGGCACGCGGCGCCGCGATCGACGCCGCCCGCGGCAACGTCGCCCTCAACACCGCCGAGCTGGCGATCGAGCTCGACGCCTTGCTCGCCGCCGCCGGCGTCCGCCCGTTCCTGCACGCGCGGTTCGTCCGCCCGGTCGCCGAGGGCGGGCGCGCCACGGCCGCCATCATCGAGGACAAGTCCGGGCGGCGGGCGATCCGGGCGGCGGCGTTCGTCGACGCGACCGGCGACGGCGACCTGGTCGCGCGCATGGCGCTGCCGGTGCGGCGGCCGGAGCACCTCCAGCCGCCGACGACGTGCGCGATTCTCCACGGCCTGGCGGGCGTCGCCGAGCGGATCGAGGGCTTCCGCCTGGGCGACGTAGTGTTCGACGAGCGGTACCCCGAGGCCCTGCCGTCGGGCTTCCTGTGGCACGCCCCCGTGCCGG
>CAZMDT010000355.1:0-3499 GCA_964564965.1 uncultured Planctomycetaceae bacterium
CGTAGCCGGCGTCGGCCAGCAAGGTGTCGATCTTCGCCCGGGGCCAGGCCTGGCAGACGATCGGCTCGAAGTGCGTGATGTCCGGCCCGGGCCCTCGGACAGCGGCGCCTCCCTCGACAGTGCCCTCGCGGGGCGAAAGCTGCCGCCCTCGGAAACCAGGCCCCGGCCCTCGCTACTTCCACGACCCAGGCGAGAAGTTGGTATGGTGTCCACGGACAGCAGGCGTATAATGCTGTGATGACGGCATCCATGACCTTGTTGAACCGCAACTTACACTCGGTGCTGCTGCTTGTGTGCGTGGGGGTGCTTCTGTTGGTCTCTGCCGGCACGGGGCACTTGCTTTCCGAGCCGCCCCGATGTGACGCGGGAGCTTGCGAGGGTCTTTCGGACGGGCCTCGTCCCGACCGGTCGGCAGCCCTTGCCGAGAGGTGCATTGCCGAGGAATCCGACGGGGAAGACGACGGGGAAGACAGTTCGTGCCCCGTGGGGGCCGGTTCTCTGGACTCGGGATCGAAAGACGAAGCCCTGTTCGCCGGCGTCCGGCAAGGGGAATGCCGCCGTCAGGACAGGTTGTCCGCCCTCCATCGGATACTTCGCTCCACCGTCCTGATCGTGTAGCATCCGCCTCCCTCCCCGGTGCATTCGCACCCCTCACGGGCCTGCGGAGTGTTTGTGCCTTACGTCTCCGAGCGCCCCCGTCCCCGAGGACACACGGTCTGGGACCGTGGCGCTTGGCTGTGCGTTGCGGCGCGGCGCTGCTCCTGAGCCGTGCGATCGACACTCCCGACCCAACCCCTGATCGACTGGAGGCGATGCCATGAAGAGCCTTCGACACAGGCTGTTTGAGGCCCCGCTGACCTTCGGCGATTGCCTGGACCGCGCCCGGAATGGCGAGGCCCGCAACGTTGAGGTCTGCATCGAAGAATGCCAGCAGGTCGGAGATTCCGACATCCTTCTCAGGCAGTGGATCGCCATCTTCAAGTGGCACTTCCCGGGCAGGACGGTCATCTGCGAGAAGGTTTGCGGAGCGACCCGGCTGGGCGACGCGCGCGACCAGAAGGCCCGGGCCGTGGTCAAAGCCAACCGACGTCTGGCCGATCTCCTTCGCGAGACTCGTTCCACGGGGGTTGAGATGGATTACATCGGCGCGAGCTTCACGCCGTGAGCCTGCCAGGAGCCGTCGGAGACCGATGCGGCGAGACGTACTGCTCGAAGCCCAACCGGCCGAGGTGCCCGTCGAGACGAGGCTTTCGAGCGCGTAGCCGGCCCCTAGCTGCCCGAGGTCGATCCCGACGCGTTTCAGCAGTCGAGCCAGCTCGGCAGGGATGTCACGCCCCGCAACGCCTGGAAACCCCAGCCCGGGCTGCTCAAGGAACCGTCGCGTCTTTGTGAATACGCCGGGCTAGGTCGTCCACTCCAACTCCGCATCGTTTGCGCATCGCCACCACACGTAGTACTTGTCCTCGAGTTCCTCGCGTGAGGGATATGGGTAATAGAGGACTCCCTCCTGATCGCCCACGTAGAAGCCCGTGTGCACGCAACGGTAGATCAGGCCCTGGCGCCCGACGCGGTCGATGGTCTTGGTCTGCTTTTCGCCGTTCGGCTGCAACTCGTGAAGACAGTCGCGGATATGTTCGAGGTTCGCATACGGCAGAGCGGACGCGTCCCCGCTGGCGGGATCCCGCGCCAACTCGCCCAACTCCATGTCCACGAAGCATATCCTGGGAACCTGAATCGCCCTGGCGGCATCGGTGATGCATCGGGAGAATGCGCCGGGGTCCAGGGAACTGGCGATCAGCGGATGGACGGGAGCAAGTTCCTGGTAGAGGTGGTATCCCTGTCCGTCGGATTGCGCGGGAAGCTTGCTGGGTTGAATCTCCAGGACACGGCCGTGAGCCGTGACCAGGAACAGGCTTGCCAGGGCCTCGCGGGGATGTGCTCCAGCGCTCGGTAGATGCTAAGGTACACGGAGTGTTTCGGCTGGCCATCGGGATGGGGGACGCATCGCCGGTCGGCGCTTGCCAGGTCGAAGTAGTCGCTCTGGAAGTCAGGGGCAATCTGGAAGAACATGGCCCGGCCGTGCGGCCGCTTGCGCGTCCCGGTCGCCAGGTAGGCCCCGAACTCCTCGGGCGGCAACATCGAAGCGACCAACGACTCGGGGATCAGGGATAGGTACAGGTAGTTCTGCATCGGCATCTCCTTCTTGTCGCCGCAACGGACGCCCTGCCGGACAGTGCTCGTCACGAAGGGCGAGGCTTCCGGCATAGCCGCCTTCACTCGCCAGGCAACGGCGACGCTGCCGTCTGCGTGCGAGAACCTGATGTTACGACGGCGTGTTCCGCATCACAAGAAGCCCTTCAAGGGCAGATGCTCGGGGCCGGGTCGGCGGGCCACGGCGGCCAGGTGTGCGGGATGGGGACCTCGACGGCGACGGCGGCGCGGGCCTCAGGCGTTGGCGAAGCGGACGCCCACGGCCAAGTGGCCGCTGCGCAGCAGCACGCCGCGGTCCACGCGGACGATCGTGGCGTCAATCGGGCGCTCGCTGAGCCCGGCGAACTCGGGCCGGCTGATGCCGCCAACCGTCAGGCGGATCGGCTGGCCCGGCTGGACGGGACTGACCGCGGGCACGTACATGAGCAGCCCGCCGTGGGAGATGTTGGTGCATCGGCCGGGGAAGTCGCGCTGCGAGGGGCCGTGGTAGAACTGCACGCTGGTCGCCAGCGGATGACGCGGATGCTGCCTGCGCTCTACCAATGCCTGTTCGGCCATTCGCGCCTTCCTCGCCGGGCCCCCGTTAAGTGTATCGTACTGCCAAATGAGGGTGATTAGCATTATACTGCTCGCCCGATAGTGTTTCACGGACGAAGCCCGGCGTGCGGCAGGGAGCGCAGCGATGGCGAAGGCACTCGAGCGGATCGGCATCCTCACGGGCGGCGGCGACTGCCCCGGCCTGAACGCGGTCATTCGCGCCGTCGCGAAGGCGGCCATGAGCGGCGGGCTCGAGGTCGTCGGCATCGAGGACGGCTACCTCGGGCTGATCGAGGGGCGGATGCGGGTGCTGGACTACCTCGCTGTCAGCGGCATTCTCACGCAGGGCGGGACGATCCTCGGCTCCAGCAACCGGGCGAACCCGGCGAACTACGCGGTGCCCGACGGCAAGGGCGGGTGGGAGATGCAGGACGTCCGCGACCAGGTGGTCGCGCACTGCCGGAAGGCGGAGCTGGACGCCCTCGTGGCCATCGGGGGCGACGGCACCATGAGCGGGGCGGCCCAGCTCATCGACCGCGGGCTCCGCATCGTCGGCGTGCCCAAGACCATCGACAACGACCTCTGGGCCACGGAGGTCACCTTCGGGCACGATACCGCCGTCGCCACCGCCACCTGCGCCCTCGACAAGGTCCACACCACCGCCTCCAGCCATCACCGCGTGATGGTCGTCGAGCTGATGGGGCGCTACGCCGGCTGGCTGGCGCTGCACGCGGGGGTGGCCTCGGGGGCG
>CAZMDT010000356.1:0-3498 GCA_964564965.1 uncultured Planctomycetaceae bacterium
GCTCCGGCATGGATTGGGCCGCGCCCCATCCCATCGTGCTCGACTTCTCCACCGTTGTCAGCTACGCACTCACCGGCGATACTATCTCGTTCACGTGGGCCGCACCCCTCGCGCTCGGCAACCACGTGGTCAACGTCCAGGCCTCCGACCGCGCCGGCAACGCCCTCAACCAGAACATCATCTTCGTGATCGAGGACCCGCGCAAGGTGTTCATCAATCCGGTCTATTCGGAGTGGCGGCCGGGCGATGCGGACCTGGCGTTCGTCGCGGACGGGGGCACGGGCGAGTATCATTGGACGGCGACGGGAGGAATTCTGGATTCGACCACGGCGGTGGACGTGCATCTGACGCCCACGGCCGATCCGGGCGCTTACGTGGTGGCGGTGTCGGACGCCAAGTTCGTTTCCGCGCAGGCCACGGTGATCATCAAGGGCGTGGTGAGCGTGGCGCCGGCGGTGACGCGGCTGGCGGTGGGCGATACCTTGACGTTCACGGCCTCGGGCGGGAGCGGCGATTTCAGTTGGACGGTTTCGGACGGCTCGTGCGCGGTCTCGGGATCGCGCAATGAGACTTGTCTTTATACGGCCGGGGTGTCGCAGGGCCAGTACACGGTGAAGGCGGAGGACGGCGCGGCGCACAGTTTCACGTCGCGGGTGGTGGTGGTTGACTCGGTGGGCCGCGCGGTGATCGTGGTCGGCGGCGGCCTGGTGGACTCGAACCGCCAGGTTGACTCGCTGAACGCGATGGGCAACCTGGCCTACGAGACGCTGCTCGCCCGCGGCTTCTCGCGCGACCAGATTTATTACCTCAACCCCGACGCCACCCAGCTCTACGACGGCGACGGCGACGGCTACCTCGACGACATTGACGCGGCGCCCTCGCCCGCGGCGCTGCAGTACGCCCTGACCACGTGGGCCATGACCGGCTTCGGGGTTGACAACCCGGCGGCGGGTCCCGGCGTTCCCCTGATCGTATATCTGGTTGACCATGGCGGCGCCAACAATTTCCTGCTCAACCACGACGCGGGCGGGACGCCGCAGGTCCTGACCTCGGCCCAGCTTGACTCATGGTTATATACGGTCCAGGGCGGGAGCACGGCCTATCCGAACGGGGTCGAGGTGGCGGTGATTTACGACGCCTGCTTCTCGGGGAGTTTTCTGGACGAGCTGGGCGCGGGGCGGCAGGACCGGATCGTGGTGACGTCGGCGTCGCCGGCGGAGTCGGCTTACTTCAGCGTGAACGGCACGGTGAGCTTCTCGCAGTTTTTCTGGCAGCACGTGCGGCAGGGCCAGAGCCTGGGGAGCGCGTTCGGCCTGGCGGGCACGGCGCTGGCGTCGTGGTCGGCGCAGACCCCGCAGCTTGACGACAACGGGACCGGCGCGTACGAGACCTCGGGCAACCAGGACGGAGCTTACGCCGCCAATTTCTTCATCGGGGCGGACTTCGTGACCGGCGCGCTGGTTCCCCAGCTCGATCCCTGTCCGGACATCGTGCTCGACGCGGCCACGGCCTCGGAACTGTATACCGGCATATTATACACGCAGCCGGCTGAGATTTCGGCGGTGTTCGCGGTGATCACGGCGCCCGGTTATTCGCCTCCTTCCTCCGGCGGCAGCTTCGAGACGCCGTGGCTGGTTGACGCCGACGGCATCCCCTTGCCGCGGGTCTACCTCGAGTACAACGGGGTCTCGGGGAAGTGGTCGCACGTTTTCAGCCCCGCCCAGATCGTGTCGTTGTTCACGGTCAACGGCCGTTGGACGGCGACGCTGTTCGCGCTGGACCGCTCGGGCCGGGTGAGCGCGTCGGCGGAGGTGATCCTGACCATCTTCGGCCCCGACGCTTACGAGGACGACGATACTTGGATTGCCGGGAGCACGATCGAGGTGAACGCGGCCAACGCTCAGGCGCACAATTTCCACGACCTCGGGGACCAGGACTGGGTGCGGTTCGAGGCGCTGGTGGGCGGCACCTACGCGGTCTCGACCTCGAACCTGGCGCCGCGCTGCGACACGGTGGTCGAGCTTTACGGCCCCAGCCCGGGCGGGGTCTCGGGCCCGTTCATCGCTCTTGACGACGACGGCGCGGGCACGGGCGGCGAGAGCCTGCTCTACTTCCATCTTGACCCCGGGGTATATTCGGTACTGGTTCACCAGCACCCGGACAACGACGTTTTCGGGGAGGACACGGAGTACGATCTGCGGGTTGACCTGGAGACGCTGACCACGGGCTACCTTGACGGCTACGTTACGGACTCGCTTACGGGTTACAAGATTTACGGGGCGTTGGTGCGGGTGTCGGTGGGCGGTTCGTGGTTCTCGGCCTCGACCGACGCCGCGGGCTATTACGAGCTGCAGCTTCCGGGCGGTTCCGGTTATCCGATGATGGTATTGAAGACCAATTACAATTCGTATAGCGGGACGGCGCCGGCGGTTGCGATCGGCGGGCGGTCGCAGCGGGACGTGGTGTTGTCGGCGAAGTCGGGCACGGGCACGATCGCGGGCCACGTTTACGGCGTGGGCGGGACTCCGCTGGACGGGGCGCGGGTGGTGGTGACGGGGGCGCAGTTGTTGACGGCGCCGGACGGTTTTTACTCGGTGCGGGTGGTGGCTGGTTCGGGCCACACCTTCCTGGCGCAGAAGGCGAATTATCTGGACGCCTCGCAGTCGGGGATCAGCGTTCCGAGCGGCGGCACGACGCAAGTTGACGCGACGCTCACTCCGGCGGACACGGACGGCGACGGCCTCACCGACCTCTTCGAGTCGCGCTCCGGCTCGTGCACTAATCCGGCTGATTCGGACTCGGACGGCGACGGCCTGGTTGACGGGACGGACGAGGATCAGAACGCTGACGGCGTGCTCGACGCCAACGAGACCGACCCCTGCAACGCCGACACCGACGGCGACACGCATGACGACGGCTCTGACTGCGGCCCGCGCGACGTGAACAACTGGAGCTCGTGCGCGACCTGCGCGGACGGCGACGGCGACACGTGGTTCGCGCTCTGCGACGCTTACGTTACCATCCTCGGTCCCGACTGCAACGACTTAAGCGCCGCGCACTGGTCCGACTGCGGGCTGTGCGCCGACGCCGACGGCGACGACTACGGCGCTTCGTGCGACCTGGGCGCGGACTGCGACGACGACGTTGCCACCGGCGCTTCCTGCCACGACGCCTGCTCCGACTTTTACGCCGACGCCGACACCGACACCTACGGCGACCCGCTCGCAAGCCTTAACCGCTGCGCGGCGCCCGCCGGCTACGTGAGCGACAACACCGACTGCTCGGACTCCGACCAGAACGCCTGGGACACCTGCGCGAGCTGTAACGACGACGACTCGGACACGTATTACGAGCTGTGCAACCAGTACGTGGGCATCAACGGCCCGGACTGCAACGACTCCAGCGGCGCGCACTGGTCGGACTGCGGGCTGTGCGTGGACGTGGACGGCGACGACTACGGCGCTTCGTGCGACCTGGGCGCGGACTGCGACGACGACG
>CAZMDT010000357.1:0-432 GCA_964564965.1 uncultured Planctomycetaceae bacterium
GCTCAATCACGCTCGGTGTGACGAAATGCCCGGGGACAAGCATCAACCCAAGCACGCGCCAGTCGTCACGCCTGTATCGAAGGAACGCGAAGTGTGGCGACCGGTTCGCGCGGACACGCTCCATCATCGGCGCCCATGCCGCATCCCGTAGCTTTCGCCCGAACGACCCGCCCTTCGCCTTGAGCTGGAACTCGGCGCCGCACTCCGGGCAGACGAAATCGACAACGCGCATGTTATCCTGTTCGCGGCGCAGGCCGCCGGCCGGGCAGGCGGGGCAGTACATGTTGTTGCCGAACCAGTGTTCGGTGAGGCGGCGGGCGATTTGCGAGGGGCTCTTGTAGCCGACGGCCGCACGGGGGTCGAAGGTCAAACGCATGGGCGTCTCCCGATGCCGCCCAGTTGATCGCGGCCTCCCCGCTCGGTCAAGCGCTG
>CAZMDT010000357.1:442-3494 GCA_964564965.1 uncultured Planctomycetaceae bacterium
AGGAGTAGTCCGGCGCCCCTCGCAAGCCGGTGTTCGCCTGGGGGGGGCGCCGGAGACCGCTCACGTGCCATGCACGGCCCTGGGGCGCGGGGGTCGTGCATGGCGCCCTGCGTGCCACCCGGAATCGTTACTTCGACGCGCCCCAGCGCCGGTACGCCACGTCGAAGAACAGCTTGTCCTGCGGGAGGGCGAGGATCTTCTCCAGCCGGAACAGCTTGCCGTTCACCGGCAGGTTGACGCGAATCGGCGTGGCGCCCCGCGCCGTCGCCGCCGCCTGCGCCCGCTGCTCAAACTGCGCCGCAAGCTGCTTCGTCGCCTGCGCCGCGTCGGCGTGGACGACCGCCGCGCCACGGCCCGTTGCCAGCGCCGTGAACTCCTTGACCACGTTGAGCGGCCCGGAGAACCCCGACCGCCCCCAGCCGACGGTGTACTCGCCCTCGGCCGGGGCGTAGAAGCCATACA
This sequence comes from uncultured Planctomycetaceae bacterium, assembly GCA_964564965.1. Taxonomy (GTDB): domain Bacteria; phylum Planctomycetota; class Phycisphaerae; order SM23-33; family SM23-33; genus CAZMDT01. Next base: position 905 of record CAZMDT010000357.1, read on the forward strand.
TCACGTGCATCACCGGCACGTAGCACGTCGGCAGCGCCACGTGCAGCGTGCCCTCGGCCGCCGCGGGCTGCTTCGGCGTCTCGACGTACACCAGCTCCACGGGGAACCCGGCCAGCTCGCGCGACTGGCTGGCGCTGCGGACGAGGGGCACGAGGAGGTTGCCCTGCTCGTCCTCGGCGGGGCTGACGGGGTCGCTGCGGACGGAGACCGACCACACCTCCGCCCCGGCCGGCAGCTTGAGGCGCAGAAACTGGTTGCGGTTGTTCCGCACGCTGTAGACGGCGCGGGTCATCCGCCGCCCGTCGTTGAGCTGCATGCCGGTGAACGCGGCGGCGTCGACGATCGTCGCCAGCACGCTCACCTCCTCGTGCTTCTTGATGGCCAGCGGAATGACCGGGGCGTCGCCCACGTGGCGGAAACCGAGCAGGACCGGCTGGTTGGTCATCGCGGGGATGTCGGTGGGAAGCTGGCGGACGTCGATCTGGGTGGCGCCGGTGACGGCCCCGGCCGACAGCTCCACGTTGGCCAGCGACACCACGCCGACGTAGCCGCGCTGGCGCTCGACGCCCTGGGGCAGGATGACCGGCGCCTGGACGGCGCCCTGGCCGGCCCACTCGTAGCTGATGTACAGCGGGTACGCCCCGATCGCCTTGCCGCGGATCTGGACCGCCAGCACGCCGTCGTCGCCGACGCGCCAGTCCTGCACGTTGTTGCCCGACACGTTCAGCACGGCCACGCCCTTCGGCACGGCGAGCCTCAGGTCCGACACGCCCGCGTGCAGGATGTTGTAGTTCACCGCCTCGCGGCACAGCAGCAGGTCCTGGGCGACGCTGACGAGCGTCCGCGTCTCGGCGTAGAGCCTGGGCGCCACGTCGGCCTCCTTCGTGAGCGCCCGCTCCCACGTGATGCTGATCGGCCGGCCCATCGGAACCGCCGCCGCCACGCGCGTCTTCCCGTCCGCGGTCGCCGTCGTCAGCGACTGGGCGTTGCCCACCGTCACGTCCACGTCGTCGCGGTCGATCGTCAGCTCCAGCACGCTCGGGACGAGCGAGACGGTGGGGAATTCGACCATGCTCGTGACGGCGGAGGTGTGCACCGCCGCCTCGAACTCGATCGTCACCTCCATCTCGCCGCTGGTCTCGGTGAGCAGCTCATAGTGCGTCTGGACGGCGTTGAGAAACACGCCGTCGGGCAGCACCTTCTTCGTGGGGGCCACGCCGTTGGCGAGGACCGGAATCCGCTTCCACCCCTCCTTCTTCAGGATGTTGAGCTTGACGGTGCGGGTGAAGGTGGCGTGGTCGCCCGAGACGGTGCCGACGTAGCGGCTGTCGGTGATGATGAAGTCGGCGGGCGGGGCGGGGGCCTTCGGTGCCTGCTGCTGCTGCCAGTGCCATTTCATCAGCGCCACGAACTGGTCCCACGCCAGGTCGACGGTGCCGGCGCCTTCCTTGAGCTTCGGCGCCTGGTCCCCCAGGAGCTTCTGCACCTCCGACCACGGCACCGTCAGCACCTGCGAGCCCTTCTTCGCCGGGTCGTAGCCGGTGATCTTCACGAACTCGTCCCAGCTCAGCGTCACCTGCCCGCGCCCCGGGCCCAGCGCCGGCGCCGACGGCGCCGCCGGCTGAGCCGCCGCCCCCGCCGCCAGCAGGAGCACGCCCACGGCTGTCCACCTCGATACGGCCTTCGCGTTCATCGTCTGTCTCCTTCCCGCGTCCCGTCGCGCGGAGGCGGTGGCGTCACCGTCGGCCGTACGTGTACGCCACGCGGATCTCCAGCGCGTCCGTCGGACGCACCAGCTTCTTCTCGAACTTCGTCAGCCGCCCCACGCGGGGCACGTCGATGGTCTGCGGCGCCTCGGCGAACCGGATGAATGAGGGCGCCTGGGTCCAGTGCTGCATTTCGCCGGCGCGCACGGCCGTCAGCGTGCCGTCGCCGTTGACCAGCAGGAGGTACTTGTCGTGGCGGAGCGCCACGCGGTTGTCGCCCACGTCGAACACGTTGCCGGCCTCACCGGCGAACGTCACGTTCGCGCGCATGCTGTTGGCGAGCAGGGCGTCGGTGCCGATGATCGTCTCCTGCCCGCGATCGTTGGCGGGCACCCGGCGCCCCGCCGTCAGCGAGCCGCGGTTGGCGGTGTCGGCCTCCAGCAACGTGCGGAACTGCCCCTCGTCAACGACGGCGTACGTCACGTCGTTGTTTCCGGCGGCGAACTGCGCCCCCACGGCGGCGGCCGCCTGCCGGCCCACGTTCAGGTTCAGGCTCTTCACCTGCACCTTCTGCCCCCAGTTGCGCTGGAGGGCGCGGGCGAGGTCGGCCTCGATCACGGCGGCGCCCTCGCGCCCGTCCGTCAGCAGGACGACGCTCTTGCCGCCGGCGGCGGGGCGGCCGAGCTGCCAATCGTAGTTGCGGGTGACGAACTCCTGGAACTCCTGGTAATTCGTCCCCTCGAAGGCCTTGCCGCTGCCGTCGGCGTCCGCCTCGCGCGGGGCGTACCCGAAGCCCCCGTCGGCGAGGCCGCTCGCCCGCTGGCGGGCCAGCTCGCCGCCGACCTGCACCTGCGCGCCGCGGGCCTCGCCCAGCCGCTCGAGCA
>CAZMDT010000358.1:0-3483 GCA_964564965.1 uncultured Planctomycetaceae bacterium
GACGGCCCGGGGGGTGATCGACGCCGACGAGCGGATCGATGCGAGCTACCGGCGGCTGGTCCAGTCGGTCCTGGATACGGAGGGGAGTAAGGTTGGCGCCGCCGAAGCCGTCATGACGATGATGAGTCTCGGGAAATCGTTCGAAAGGATAGGCGATCACTGCACGAACATCGCCGAAGACATCATCTTCCTGCGGACCGGCGACATCGTCCGCCACGCCGGGGCGTTCGACCAGTTGTAGCCGGCGCCCCCGGAATCCACCCAAAAAGTTGAGAAAATCGTTGAAATCGCCGGGCCGGCTTCTACGATGCTCGGCTGAGAACCGAAAGAGGATCGGGTCTTCAGGGCGGTCGGCGGTCGACCATCCCGCGAAGACCCAGGGCATTGCTGGAAAGGATCGCTACATGCACAGGTACCTCACGATCATTGCTGGGTCGGTTTTGCTGTTGTTCACCGTGACGGCCTTGGGGTCACCCGACGTGGACGACATGAAGACGTCGCTGGAGGCCCACAAGATGAAGATCCAGGACCTCTCGCGGCGGGTCGGGGAGCTCGAGGCATCCAAGATGGCGCCCGGCGCGGCGGCGCCCAACCAGTTCACGGTCTATTGGGACAACGGCATCCGCATGAAGACCGGCGACGGGATGGTCACGATCCAGCTCGGCGGCCGCGTCTTCTTTGACGGCATCTGGATCACCGGCCAGGACATGGAGTACGCGCTGGACGAGGATCTCCGCGACGGCGTGGAGCCGCGCGCCCTGCGCCTCTATGCCTCCGGCACCATCGGCAAGGACCTGGCGTTCAAGTTGGAGATCGACTTCGCCGGGCGCTCCGATCCGAGCGATGCCGACAGCTGGTACGGCCCCGAGGGCAACTCGATCCTCAAGGACGCCTACCTCCAGTTCAAGAACATCCCGTTCATCGGCACCGTCACGATCGGTCACTTCAAGCAGCCGATGAGTCTGGAGGAGCTTACCAGCAGCCGGTTCATCACGTTCATGGAGCGGGCGCTGCCGAACGTCTTCGCCCTCGGGCGTGCCGTGGGCATCATGGCCCACAACACGCTGTTCGAGAAGCGGATGACGTGGGCCGTCAGCGCGTTCCGCAAGACCGACGACTGGGGCGTGGAGCAGCGGGACGGCGCCTACGGTTTCGCCCTGCGTGTGACGGGCCTGCCCTACTGGGCCAATGGCGGCAAGCAGCACGTCCACCTCGGTGCGTCGTACGCGCTGCACAATCCCGAGGACACCGTCCGGTTCCGGGCTCGCCCCGAGGCGCACCTGACGGAGTACTTCATCGACACCGGCTACTCGCTCAGCGGCGTGGACCTGGTGCACCGCTGGGGCGTCGAAATGGCGATGGTCTGGGGCCCGCTGTCCATCCAGGCCGAGTACATGGGCGCGGCGGTTGACCAAGGCAGCGTCACACGGAGCCTCTGCGGGTTCTACGTCCAGGCCAGCTACTTCCTCACCGGCGAGCATCGCCCCTACAACCAGAGCAAGGCCGCCTATGACCGCGTGAAGCCGCTCAAGAACTTCCGCGAGAACGGCGGCATCGGCGCCGTCGAGGTCGCCACGCGGTTCTCGTACCTCGACCTGGTTGACGCGGGCCTGGATGGCGGGCGGATGAAGACCGCCACCGTCGGCCTCAACTGGTACCTCAACCCGAACATGAGGCTCATGTTCAACTACATCCATGCGTGTGCGGATGGGGTGGTGCCGATCGGGCATGGCGAGGGCGGCAACGCCGAGGCCGACATCTTCATGACCCGGTTCGCGGTCGACTGGTAGTCCAACAGCCGGCGAAAGCAAAAGGGCCGGCCCCGTCGGGCTGGCCCTTTTCTTTGCGCCCCCCGCCGCCCTCGACGGGGCAGGGGGCGTCCTCGCGGCGGGGCTGCGGGCGATCACCCTCTTTTGACGGCCGGGGGCCGCGGGTATCCTCATGGGGGGCTTCCGGCGCGGCGAGGCCGGGCCCCCCGACGCCGATGAACGATCTCCTCCAGCCGCCGTCGTCCGTTCCCGGCCCACCGGCGCCCGGCCGGTGCGGCTATTGCGGCGCGCCGCTCGTGGCGGGCTACTACTTCTGCATTGCCTGCGCCACGCCGCATCAGGACATCGAGGCCGTCATCCCCAGGCCGCGACCCATGCCGCAAAGCGACGGCGAGCGGATCGAGAAGCGCGCCCCGCACGTCTGGGGGGTGTTCTGGACGTACGTCGCGGTGGTGGTCGGGACGGCGATTCTCGGGTGGATGGTTTTCGGCCCGGGCCGGACCGGCGAATACATCCTCCTGGGCGAAAGTGCGATGTTCATCACCACGGGCATCTTCGCCGCGATCCACTGGCGGGCGCTGTGGGTGCAGTTCAGGCGGGGCGGGCTGCTGTCGGTGACGATGCTCCTCGGCCTGGCGGCGCTGGCGGCCCTGCTGGGCATCAACAAGCTCTATCACACGTTCGTGATGCGCCTCGCCGGACAGGAGATGCGCAGCCTGTCCGAAAGCCTCCGGGACGCCGGGCTGAGCCACGCGGGGATGATCCTCGCGTTCTGCCTGTTCCCGGCCGTGCTCGAGGAGATCGCCTTTCGCGGGCTGGTGCAGCACTGGCTTCAGGCGGCCATCACACCGTGGAAGGCCCTGGTGCTGGCCTCGGCGCTGTTCACGGCGCTGCACTTCTCGATCGTCAGCGCGCCGTACCTGTTCGCGGTGGGCCTGCTGCTGGGGTGGCTCAAGCAGCGGACCGGAAGCCTGTACCCCTCGATGGTGGTGCACTTCCTGCACAACTTCGTCGTGCTTGAGTTTCTGTGAGCGATTTGATAGTAGAAGCCGCGGCGCCCGCCGGGGGCGCCGCCCGGCGCGTCCGGCTGAGCACGGGGTGCTGAGATGAACTCGCCGCTGACGCTTCTGATCGCCTTCATCTCCGGCGTCATCGCCGCGGCCATCGCTTCCTCCAAGGGCCGCAACGCCTTCGGGTGGTTCTTCGGGGGGTTCTTCCTCGGCATCGTCGGGATCATCATCGTGGCGGTCCTGCCGAACGTGAAGGTGGAGCGCGAGCGCCTCGCGGCGGCCGAGCGAGAGCGCCACCGCCTGCGCGAGCAGCTTCGCCAGGAGCGCCTCAAGGGCGAGGCGTTCCGGCGCTACGCGTCCGACCGCCTCGACACGCACGACCAGGTGCTCGACGTGGACACGCGGACGCGCGATTCGCTGCCGGCGCCGGGCGCGGCCTCGCCGCTTCCGGGCCCGGCGGCCCACCAGCTGCCCGAGGCGAACTGGACGGCGCCGGTGTGGTACTACGAGCTGGCCGGCAAGTCGAAGGGCCCCGTCTCGGCGATGGACCTCAAGCGCCTCCTCGACTTCAGGCGAATCAACGGCGACACGCTGGTGTGGACGGAGGGGTTCCAGGACTGGACCCCCGCCCGCCGGGTGCCCTTGTTCAGCGCCGTGGGGCCATCATGACCGACGAGAACATCGAAGGCACCTTCGCGCTCGAC
>CAZMDT010000359.1:0-3476 GCA_964564965.1 uncultured Planctomycetaceae bacterium
GCCATCGGGCGGGGGTTCCTCAAGCGGGACGAGTTGAGCGTCTATTGGCTCGCCGTCGTCCTGAAGGACCCGCAGGTCATCCAGCAGCTTTGGAACGGGTTCGCCCTGGCGGGCACGACGACGCTGATCTGCTTCGTGCTGGCCGTGCCGCTGGCGATCCTCCGCTCGCGGTGCCGCTTCCGGGGGCAGAACGTGCTGGCCGTGGCGCTGTTGGTGCCGCTGATCCTGCCCCCCTTCGTCGGCGCCCTGTCGATGAACAAGATCCTCGCCCGCTACGGCGTCCTCAACGAGGTCCTCATCCGCCTGGGGCTCACCACGCCCGCCGCCGCACGCGACTGGCTCGCCACCGGCTTCGCCGGCGTCGCCATCATGCAGGCGCTGCACCTGTTCCCGATCCTCTACCTGAACGCCTCGGCGGCCCTGGCCAACGTCGACCCCGCCTACGGCCAGGCCGCCCGGAACCTCGGGGCCGGGCCCGTCCGAACCTTCTTCCGCGTCACGCTGCCGCTGATGCGCCCCGGGCTGTTCGCCGGCGGGACCATCGTGTTCATCTGGGCCTTCACCGACATCGGCACGCCGCTGATCCTCAACTACCGCAAGCTGGTGCCGGTGGCGATCTTCGAGATGTTCATGGAGGGCACGCAGACGGGCCGGCCGTTCGCGCTGGTGTTCCTCCTGCTGGTGGTGTCGGTGCTGCTGTACCTGCTGGGGAAGTTCGTCTTCGGGCGCCCCATCGCCGCCGAGAGCGGCAAGGCGACCGTCCAGGCCGAGCCGCGCCGCCTCGGGGCGGGCGCCACGGCGCTGGCGTGGGGCGCCTTCGGCGTGGTGCTGGTCCTGGCCATCCTGCCGCACGTGGGCGTGGTGCTCTACGCCCTTGCCGAGAAGTGGGGCACCCGCGACATCCTGCCGGAGGCGTACACGCTGCGGCACCTGAAGGCCGTCGTCGCCGACAGGCAGACCTACAGCAGCATTCTCAACAGCCTGCAGTACGCCGGATGCGCCACGGTGGTGGACATCGTGCTGGGGGTGCTGGCGGCCTGGCTGATCATCCGCACCCGGGTGGCGGGCCGGCGCGTGCTGGACGCGATGGTGATGCTGCCGCTGGCCGTCCCGGGGATCATCCTCGCCGCCGGTTACATCGCCATGACCGCCCCCGGCACCCTCTGGGAGGGCATCAGCCCCGGGCCCGGCGGCAACCCGTTCATCTTGCTCGTCATCGCCTACTCGGTCCGCCGGCTGCCGTTCATGGTGCGCGGCGTGTCGGCGGGGCTGGAGCAGGTGCCCGAATCGCTGGAGGAGGCGGCCCGCAACCTGGGCGCCTCGCGCACCCGCGCGGCGTGGCGGATCACCATCCCCCTGATCGTCGCCAACATCGTCGCCGGCGCCGTGCTGACGTTCGCCTTCGCCATGCTCGAGGTCAGCGACTCGCTGGTCCTCGCCCAGCGCCCGGCGGACTACCCGATCACCAAGCAGATCTTCAGGCTCTTCGAGGCGGGCACGGGCGATGCCGAGTACCTCGCCGCCGCCCTCGGCGTCTACGGCATGGTCCTGCTCGGCGGAACCATGGCGCTCGCCAGCGCCCTGCTCGGACGAAGGCTCGGCACCATCTTCCGCGCCTGAGCGAACGGCGGAGCCCCCACCATGACCGAAATCACACTCGATGAGATCACCAAGGTCTACGGGGCCGGGGCGGCCGGCTTCAAGGCGCTCGACCGCGTCGCCGCCATCATCGCCCCGGGGGAGTTCTTCTTCCTGCTCGGCCCGAGCGGGTGCGGCAAGACGACCCTGCTGCGGATCATCGCGGGGCTGCTGGCCCCCACGAGCGGGCGGCTCCTGTTCGGCGGGCGCGACGTCACCGGCCTGCCCGCCGAGAAGCGCAACATCGCGATGGTCTTCCAGAGCTACGCCCTCTGGCCGCACATGACGGTGGCGCAGAACGTGGCGTTCGCCCCGCGGATGAAGGGCCTGCCTGCCGCCGAGCGCCGCCGCCGCACGCGGGCCAGCCTCGAGCGCGTCCAGATGGCGGCGTTCGCACGGCGCAAGCCCAACCAGCTTTCCGGCGGACAGCAGCAGCGTGTGGCCGTGGCGCGGGCCCTCGCCGCCGAGGGCGACTGCCTCCTGCTCGACGAGCCCCTCAGCAACCTCGACGCCCGCCTCCGGATGCACATGCGCGGCGAACTCCGCGAGCTGGTCAAGTCCACCGGCACCACCGCCGTCTACGTCACCCACGACCAGAAGGAGGCCCTCTCGATGGCCGACCGGGTCGCCGTCATGGACGCCGGGCGGATCATCCAGACCGGCACCCCCGAGGACATCTACAACCGCCCCGCCACGCGGTTCGTCGCCGACTTCCTGGGCGAGGCAAACTTCATCCCCGGCCGCCTCGAGGCCGAAGGCGACCGGCTCCGCGTGACGACCCCCGCCGGAACGCTCCTTGCCCAGCGGCGCGACGGCGTCCCCGCCCCCCCGGCCGACGTCCTGTGCTGCGTCCGCCCGGAGTGGGTCGCGCTGGCGCCGGCGGGGCGCCCGAGCGGAGGCGGGGCCGCGCTGGAGGCGACCGTCGTCTCGCGGATGTACCTCGGCGACACGTGCCAGTACACCTGCCGGCTGGCCAACGGCGAGACGTGGAAGGTATCGATGCTGTCGGACTCGGGCCAGGCGCCCGCAGAGGGGCTCGCCGAAGGCGGGGTGCGCCTGGTCGTTGAACCCGCCGACGTCATCCTCCTGCCGCCCGACCCATAGGTCCGCCGGCGGCGGGCCGGGGTGGCCGCCGTGACGGCCCGGGTCTATACTGGCTGTTTCTCAATGCCCGCGAAGCAGCCCACGGACAGCACGGAGCGCGGCGTCGGCCGTCGCGTCGTCGACGCCCTCGGCACGCCGGCCGTCGTGCTGCCCGTCGCCGCCGTCGTCGCGGCGGTCCTCCTCGTTGTCGTCTGGGGCGTGCACCATCCCATCGGCGACCTGTACGTCGCCTACGCCGGCGGGCGCGACGTGGTCGACGGCAAGCTCGGCGGCGAGGACGACTGGGCCTTCAACACCGAGGGGCGCGTCTGGGTCAACCAGAACTGGGGCACCCACCTGCTGTACTACCTGGTCTTCACCGGTGCGGGCGAGGCGGGCGTCCTGGTGCTCAAGATGCTGCTGCTGGTGGCGGCGGCGGGGTTCATCGTGCTCGCCGCCCGGCAGCGCGGGGCCGATCTGCCCAGTGGCGTTCTGGTGGCCGCCGGCGTGCTGCTCGCGGCGCACGCCTACATCGACCTGCGCCCGAACCTCACCACGCTGACGTTCGCGCCGCTGATGCTCTGGCTGCTCTACCGGTCGCGCGAGCGCACGCACCGCGTGTGGTGGGCCCTCGCCGCCTCGGTGCTGTGGACCAACATGCACGGGGGGTTCATGTTCGGCCTGGGAATGATGGGCCTCTGGGCCGCGTGCCTCCTCACGGAGGCCGTGCTGCGGACCGCCGCCTCGCCGCGCGC